>JANXXV010000048.1 GCA_025350445.1 Bryobacteraceae bacterium
GACGAACTTATGAGACCCAACTAGGAACCGGCTGCAGTGAGCGCGCTGCTTACCTGCGAAAAAATGGAACTAATCTGTGAGGCTACTCCCGGCATAATCGCGCCGGCCGCTACGGCCACGAAGCCCGCCATCAAAGCGTACTCGATGAGATCCTGACCGCGCGTGTCCTTCCAGAAGATGAAGTTCCAAATTTGGTTCGTTATCTTGTTCATTTTATGCTCCTTTGGCCACTTGGTGGACTGTGATAAAGGTATCCTCAAACAATTTGTCGAACAATGGCCCTATGGTACTCTTTCCGAATAAGTTTGTACCGTGTACAACAGGCTACGGAAAAAGGGAACTCACCCGGTACTTTTACGGCTTTTGGACCAGGAGCAAAGTTAGCACTTCGCCAGGAAAAAACGTTTCTAACATTCAGCCATAGGCCCTATCAGGCACGGTCCGCGGCACCCGATCGAATAAGGCGAACCGGCGCCCTTCGGCTTCTAGCCCTAAGCTCTCTTTTTCATTTGGCGAGTACCTCTTCGAAGAAAGCCAAAGCCCGTGGATCGCGCGATTGGCCCAGCCAATGCATCGCCTGTTTCCGGATTTCGGGATCCTTGTTCAACTTCACCACCGTAATCAGCAGCGGTACGCCCTCGTCGCGCGGAAGCTGGCTCAGGGCGAAAACCGCTTTCTTCTTCACTGAAAGCTCAGGGTCGGAATCCAGAGCATTTTGAATAGCGCCCGTGGCCTTTCTGCCCGCCTCGCGCGCCAGCCAGCTCAATGCCTCGCCGCGCACGCGCGCACTCGGGTCGCTCTTTGCCACTGCGGATACAATGTCCAGCGCTCCCTGTTCCCGGCTGAAGGCCAAGCCTTGCACGACGCTCTCCCGGACCCGTTCGTTTTTCTCGTCCTTAACCATTCCCCGCAACACCTCGAAGCCCCGCCGTCCGCGAAGCTGACCCATTTGGACGGCTGTGCGGCGGCGTATGGCCTCAGGTTGACCGGATGCCAGATACTTTTCCAGCACGGCGTCAGCCTCCGGGCCGGCGTGCAGCGCGATTGCCGGGAGCGCGTTGGAGTGGAAAGGTTGATAACTCTCCAACAGCTTCACACTGTCTTGAGGAAGCACGCCGCCGAGCCAATGAATGGTGGCGCCGCCGGCGTCAAGCTCGCAATCGGCGGAGAACGTGCGCAGTTTCGTCACCTCGTTCCGCTCCACGCGGAACATCACGTAGAAGTTCTTCGGGGCTTCCAGCCGCACCGGGCCTGCATCTCCGGTGCCAGCGGCGGGTAGCGGAGACCGCGGTTCCAGTGAGCAGCCGCGGTATCCGTAATTCATATCGGAATTGGAATAGTAGCAGCACATCCGCCGGTCGCCGGGCACTACAGGAACCGAGTAGCCAATCCAGGCCGCATCCGTCTGCGCCGCGGCCATTCGCTTGAAGGTCTCCTCCAGCGGCCCCGTAAGCGCGTGCGATTCCACTTTCGCGTTTATCAACCGCGGCTGCGCGGAGGCAATTCCCGCCATCGCCCACATTAGCCAACCGGCATGTCGCATCACTTGCT
Source organism: Bryobacteraceae bacterium (assembly GCA_025350445.1). Next base: position 1,552 of record JANXXV010000048.1, read on the forward strand.
TAGCAGCTCCATCATGAAGTCGGTCGCTTCCTTGGAGTTCATTCGCGACAGAGCCTGCACTCCGCTGCGTTTCAGCGCCGGATCGGTTTCCTTTCGAGCGATTTCGACGATCTCCTTCGCGCTGCCTTGGACGAACAGCGAGCGGATGATTTGTTCTTTCACATTCCGGTCAGGCTCGGAGCTGTAGATCGATACCAGGGCATCGGAAGTCTTCGACCGGCTGATGTTGCCAAGGCGGTGAATCGCCGACAAGCGGAGTTTCGTATCCTTCTCAGTGCGCGCGATCTCGATCAGCCGCTCCGCGTTGTTGCCGTTCGCCAACGCCTGAATGATTGCGTCTTTCACCTCAACCGAATGTTCCGTGGTGTAAAGCTGGCTGAGTTCCGCATATGCGTTCAGGTTCCCTAAGTACTGAATGGCATCACGCCGCAAGTCGGCATTCTGTTCCGATTTGGCTGCGCTCAAGAGCCGTTCCTTATCGTGCGCTACCATGAAGCTGCGCAGAATGCCGCGCTTCAGGCCGGCGTCGTTCGATGAGCCGTAGATATCGCCGAGCGTCTGTAAATTCTCCTTGCCGCCGTAGATGCCAAGGTATTCCACGGCCTTCTGTTGCAGATCCGGATTTCCGCCCCCCCGCGCGAATTGCGACACAATTTCATTCGACTTGGAACTCCGGTTCTGAGCCAGCACGAACAGCGCCCGCTCCTTCAATTTCGGAGAACTGTTCTTCTGCAGGATTTTCTCCAGCAGCGGAAGCGCGCGCTCCGGATCGGAATTCATCAGGCTGTTGATTGCGAAAAGCTTCAAGTCTTCGTCGCTCTGGCTCTCAGGCGGGATGCCTTGTCCGCCAGCCTGCTGCACCTCCGCCTCCAACGCCTTGGCGTCGTTCAGCCAGCGGCTGGCGGAGTATGACTTCTTCAGTTCGGCGAGCGACGCCAGCGCCAGATCGCGACGGCCGAGCTTGGAAAGCCCATACGCCTTCCAGTAATAAGCGCCATCGGCTTTCGCCCCTTTCCGCTCGATCACTTTGTCGAACTCGTCAATCGCCTTCTCCCATTCGCGCCGGTCGAGATACTCCGCGCCGCGCCGGTATAGGCGTTCCTCACTGTCCTGGCGGCCGCTCTTCATTCCGGGCCAGACGGAGGGCGGCTCCGGCGGAATCGGTGCAATAGCAGGCTTAGGCATCGGCTGCGGCGCTTGTGCGAAGAGCACGGCGGCATTAGCCTTATTCATAACCATTTGCACGCGACCTTCAATGTCTCCCAAGTTCATATTGCGCAAATCCATATCGATCCCGCCGAATCTGGACGCGGCCTCTTTCGCACGGGAAATCATCTCGTCCTGCTCCGCCAGGGCTTCCATGGAAACAGGTGGCATCGGTGGCACGGCGGGCCTGGGCGGGCGCGGCGCCACCAGTTCGAAGAGCATGGCGGCCTTGGCATTCTCCATCGCCATTTGCGTACGCTCGTCTATATCGGCCAAGTCCAACCGGCCCAGACCTATCTGGCCTGTCTCCTGGCCCAAAACCCGAGCCAAATCCTGAGCTAAATCGATATCCACGTCCCGCATTCTGGACGCAGTCTCTTTCGCGCGAAAGAGCATCTGGTCACTCTCCGCCTGTTGAGAAATCGGAGTGAGAGGCAGCACTGGCGGTACCGGCTGCCCGTAGCAGGCGGCGGCCAATCCAACCGTCGCGATATGTCTGATGAAGATTTTCATTGTTTCTCCGTTACAATTTCGTTTTTGTCAGCGGGGCCGCCGGCATTGCGCCGCGAGCCCGCAACTGCGATCCAACAATCTGAACCTTGAAGAGCAGTCCCTGTGCTGCAATCCGGTTACGCAACTCGGCCAATTGCGCGGCGGAGACGTTGTCGGGACTGTTCGAGATTTCAAGTAACACGCGCTCCAGATCGTCCAGAATATTGGCCACACTGGTTTCACCCGCGGCTGCGGCGGTCTGGCGATAGAGCCGGTTGGCCTCTACCAGGTTTCCAGCCAACGTTCTCTCCGGCGTGATGTCCAATTGCTGTCCGGAAGAGTTTGCCAGTTCGCTGAGCACCATGTGCGACCGTTCCAAATGGTCGCCGACGGAGACCAGCAGGATACGATCGCGCACCTGGGCGGACGCTGCCACCGTGCCGACCGGACTACCTGGTGGCGCTGCCTGCGGCGAATAGCGGCCGGCGAGAAACGCGCAGACCGCCAGAGCCGCCATCGCCGCCACCGCTGCCCACTTCGGTGAGTACGTAAACCACCTGCGCCGCGCGCCCGGCAGCATGGGCGATACCCGATTCCAGACCTGCTGCCCGTAACCCGCGCCCCGCGAAGGAACAGGCGCCGAATCCACGCTGTTCAATACCCGCTGAAGCGTGTGATACTCCGCGCGGCACTGCGCGCAGGCCTCGATGTGCTCTTGGATGGCCGTTGATTCGGCCACTTCGCCGTAGTAGTGAAGTATGAGTTGCTCTTCTTGAATATGTTCCGTCATTGCATCGCTCGCTCGTCAGGCGGTCAAGGGCTGCAGCGCATCGCGCAGCTTCTTGACCGCCCTGAAAATGCTGTTCTTAGTGGCGCTTGTGCCGATGGTCAGCACCTCGCCAATCTCCTCAATGGACATCCCTTCAAAGTGGCGAAGGGTAAACGCGGTCCGTTCCTGGTCGCTCAATTCCCGCAGCGCCGATTCAAGCTTCTGTTTCACCTGCGCGCTAAAATAAAGGCGCTCCTGTCCAGGCGCCGTTGTCGAAATGTTGTCGAGCACGTCTACCCCCTCTGCCGTGATGGAAGTGTGCCGGTCCTCGTGTCTGCGCCGCGAACGAAGCAGATCGAGCGAATAGTTCGCGGCGATTCGGTACAGCCACGTGCTGAACGACGACCGCGATTCATACGAACGCAACTGCCGGCAGGCCCGCAGAAAAGTCTCCTGCACCACGTCCTCGGCGTCGAATTCATTGCCGGTCATGCGATACGCCAGCCGGAAGACACCACGGCTGTAGCGCTCCACCAAAATTCGAAACCCGTCGCTATCGCCCGCCAGCGCGAGTGTTATAGCGGCTGCGTCACTTTCTTCCATCTGCCCTTTAGACTATAGATTCTTCACGCGGTTAGCCAGACCGTCAAAAAAGGCGGCCGCCGGCAACAGGCGTGCCCAGACCGGCACATAGCGGGCCTTGCACCAAGCCGAAGATTCAGCGCGTTGGAACTGGCCCGCGGCGTGCCTTTCAATGATTCATGCAAGCCAGACTCATTTCCGTTTTGATTCACGCATGTGCCATCGCGGCGCTGCTGCTTTTGCCGTTCGGCGGATCGCCCACGCTGGAGAAAGCCGTTGAGCCGCCGCTGCCTCCCATCCGCTTGCACCTTGCTCCGGTGCCCGCTCCGGACCCGGGCGGCGGAGGAACCCGTTCGCCGATTCCGCCTACCAAGGGTCAATTGCCGCCATTCGCGAAGCGCGTGTTCGTGCCCCCGGTCGAAAGAACCGAGGCTGTTCATCCGCTGGTGATGGAGCCGTCCATCGCTAGCGAAATGCCGCCATCCCCGTTGACATTGGTTCAGTTTGGAGATCCGAATAGCAAACCAGGGCCGCCTTCCGGCGGGCCGGGCCTGAATGGAATTGGCCGCGGACGCCGCGATGGCATTGGTGATGAAGAGGGGAGCGGCAGCACGGTAACGGCAGGCGTGGGCGGTTCCATCACAGGCCCGGTACCCATCTACAATCCCGATCCGGAGTTCTCGGAGGAGGCACGGAAGGCGAAGCTGCAAGGCCAGGTGGTGCTTGAGGTGGTGGTCGATATCGACGGTAAGGCGCATCGCATCCGCGTCCGCAACGGCTTGGGATTGGGCCTGGACGAGAAAGCCATCGAAGCCGTCCAAAGTTGGCGGTTCCGTCCCGGGCATCGCAACGGCAAACCGATAGCGGTGCCCGCCACCATCTACATCAACTTCCGGTTACTATAGGCCGGGTCTTCCAGCGGCGGTGAATCCAGAGCCATTGATCGGGATATTCGCGGATCACCCGTTCCAGTTGCTTTTGGATAGCGGCGGTATCCACGGTAGCGTCGCCGGTGATCTCCACAATGGGATAGAAACGGAGAACGTACTTTTTCTCCCTCTCCGACCACAGCGCAAACCCTGGAATCACCGCCGCCCCGCTCCGCGCGGCTATCTTCGCGAAGGCGACATTCGCGCAGGCGGGGATGCCGAAGAAATCCACGAAGACTCCCTGGTCCAGACTGGCGTTCTGATCGATCAGGATGCCCACCGCCTCGTTCCGCGCCAGTGCCTTCAGGATGGATCGCGCGGCCTCTTTCTTCTGGATGAGCTTATTGCCGGAGAGTGCGCGGTAACTCTCTACTATGTCGTCGATCCGCTTGTTGTCCAGCGGGCGGACCACCACGTTCATCGGCTGCGCCAGCAAAGAATGCGCGAAGGCACTCAGCTCCCAATTGCCCAGATGGGCGGTGGCGAAGAGAACCCCATTGCCGCGCCGCAGCGCCTCTTGAAAATGCTCAAAGCCTTCGTAGCGAATCCATTCTCCGATGTTCCGTTCATTGAGCCGAGGAAAACGCGAGAAAGCAACCAGGATGCGCGCAATCGAACGGAACACTCCGTCGATGATGGCCTTGTGGTCCGCAGCGGGAAGCGTCATGTCCAAATTGGCGTAGCCCACCCGGCGCAGGCGCGGAATGCCGATATCCAGAAGTCGCGTATAGCGGCGTGCCAGCCATTCAGAGACGGCGCGCGGCGTGAACGCCAGCGTCGCCAGGACCGTTCGGGCCGCCCAGTATGCAGGATTCAATTCTCAATCCAGCCGCCGCCCAGCACAACGTCGCCCTGGTAGAACACAGCTCCTTGCCCGGGCGTCACCGCGCGCTGCGGCTCGTCAAACTGCACCTGTACACGCTGCATATCCGATGTGGGTGTCAGCGTGGCCGATGCTGGTATGTGCTTATTGCGGATTCTGACCCGCGCCCGGGTGGGCGCGTGAATACCCGCAATGGATATCCAATTCACATCGTGCGCGAAGAACGACGCATTCAACAGTCCGCCGCCCGCGCCGACAACCACGCGTTGCGTTGCGGGCTCGGTGGAGATCACGTAGAGCGGCTCAGGCACGGACAGGCGCAATCCGCGGCGTTGGCCGACGGTGAAGTGATGAACCCCGGCATGCTCGCCCAGCACCCGGCCCTCCTGATTGACAATCTCGCCGCGAGTGGCGCCGGTGTCAATTCCCTGCTCCTTGAAGTACGCATCGATAAATGCAGCGTAGTCGCCATTCGGGACAAAGCAGATCTCCTGGCTGTCGCCCTTATCCGCCGTGGGCAATCCAAGCTCATGCGCCAAGGCTCGGACTTCCGTCTTGTTGAAGCCGCCCAACGGAAACAGCGTGCGCGACATTTGCTCCTGCTTCAGCCCGAAGAGGAAGTACGTCTGATCCTTGGTGGCATCCACGCTCTTGCGCATCTGATAGCGGCCCGTTTCCAGGTCTTGCGCGATCTGCGCATAGTGGCCGGTCGCCATTTGTTCCGCCCCCACGCCCGCCGCCATTTCGAGGAACTGATCGAACTTGATGAAGTTGTTGCAAAGCGTGCAAGGAATCGGCGTCCTGCCCGCCAGGTACTCATTGACGAAGGGCTTAACCACCTGCTCTTCGAAGCGGTCCTCAAAGTTCACCACGTAGTAAGGAATGCCGATGTGTTGCGCCACCATTCGGGCATCGTACACATCGTCCAACGAGCAGCATCGCCCCGTCGCGGCGTCACTCTGCACTTCCGGCAGACGGCGTTGATTCCACAGTTGCATCGTCAGGCCGACAATCTTGCGTCCGCGCTGGTGCATCAGCCCCGCAACTACCGAGCTGTCCACGCCACCACTCATCGCCACTGCAAGCAAATTATCAGACATGGGAAACACACTCGGGCGAGAGCCGCCGCAGATGCGCCACCGAAGCACAAATCGCCTCAATCAACCGGTCTACCTGTTCGGCCGTATTTCCCCGGCCCAGCGAGAAACGCAGACTCGATTTCGCCTGCTGCGCGGAAAGGCCCATCGCAATCAGCACGTGCGACGGTTCAACCGCGCCGCTGGAACACGCAGACCCTGTAGAGACGGCGAATCCCTTCAAATCCAGTGCGATCACCAGGGATTCTCCTTCTATTCCATCAAAGCACAGGTTCGTAGTATTGGGCGACCGGAATCCGCGATCGCCGTTCACAGTAACGTCCGAAATTCGATTGAGGACGCCCTGATCCAGGCGGTCTCTCAAGCCGCCGTCCATCCATTGCACTCCGGAACACGCGGCGCCCAAGGCAACCGCTCCGGCCACATTCTCGGTACCTGCACGCCGCTGCTGTTCGTGCCTGCCGCCGTGGAGCATAGGCGCCAGCGCAGTGCCTTTCCGTATATACAGCGCGCCAATGCCCTTCGGCGCATTCATTTTATGGGCGCTGATGGAATACAGGTCGACGCCCAGCTCGTTCACATTCACCGGGATCCGGCCCGCTGCCTGCACTCCGTCGCTATGCATAAGCACCCCCGCGGAGCGGGCGATAGAGGCGATCTCCGCAATCGGCTGGATGGTTCCAACCTCGTTGTTCACATGCATCACCGAGACGAGTCCGGTTTCGGGGCGGATGGCGCGGCGGATATCTTCCGGATCCACCACGCCCGATGAGCCAACCGGCACATAGGTAACCGCGGCGCCTTCCCGTTCCAGTTGCGCGCAGGGGTTCAAAACGGCCGGATGCTCGATTCGCGTGGTAACCACGTGCCGCGCCCTTACGCCAAAGATAGCTAAGTTGTTAGCTTCAGTGCCGCCCGACAGGAACACCAGTTCTTTCGGAGTGCATCCAATCAGCTGCGCCACCTGCCGCCGGCCCGTTTCCAACTTCTGTTTTGCCATCTGGCCGTAGTGGTGAATGCTGGACGCGTTTCCATAAACTTCAAGTAACACTGGAAGGTACAGCTCAAATACTTCTGGAGACACGGGCGTCGTCGCGTTGTGATC
>JANXXV010000068.1 GCA_025350445.1 Bryobacteraceae bacterium
TGTCGCTGGTGATGGCGATGTTGCGGCCGTTCTTCATCCACTCGATGCGGCGCATATACTCGTCGCGGGTGTAGAGCCGCCGCATGCGGCCGAGGATGCGCGTGGACCCGGATTGCACCGGCAGGTGAACGTGATTGCAGAGGACCGGATTCTCATTGATGGCGTCGACGATCGCCTTCACGAAATCGCGCGGGTGGGAGGTGGTAAAGCGGACGCGGCGCATGCCGGGAACCTGGCCCAGGTTGCGGAGCAGGGTGGCGAAGTCCCAGCCGGCTTCGGAGGGATCCAGATAGCTGTTCACATTTTGGCCTAGCAACTGGACTTCGGTGTAGCCGATGGCGATCAGGTCGCGCGCCTCGCGCATGACGCTCTCCGAGGTGCGGCTTCGTTCCGGGCCGCGGGTGAATGGGACGACACAGTAGGCGCACGATTTGTCGCAGCCTTCAATGATGGTGATGTAGGCTTTGTGCGGATTGTCGCGGCGGGCGAAGGGCGTTTCGAAGGTGTCTTCGGTGTCGAGGCTTAATCCGGTAACGCGGCGGTTACCGGCTTCGAGTTGGACCAGGAGTTGGGGTAGCGAGTTGTAGCTGGCCGACCCGCAAACCAGACTGACGTGCGGCGCCTTCTCAAAAATCTTGGCGCCTTCCTGCTGCGCCACGCAGCCCAGAACGCCGAAGATCTTGCCCTTCTGCCCGCGTTTGAAGGTGTCCAGGCGGTGGAAGACTTTCTGCTCGGCTTTGTCCCGGATGCTGCAGGTGTTGTAAAGGATGAGCTCCGCTTCGTCGGCCGTTTGGACTTGTTCGTAGCCCTGAGTTACCAGCGTGCCGATTACCTTTTCGGAGTCGTGGACGTTCATCTGACAGCCGAATGTTTCGATGTAGAAGTTCTTCATGGCGGGCTTCTTTAGTATAGAGCGGTGGGATTCCGCGCCGGGTCTAAGTGTTTCCCCCGCTTGAAACACAGGCCCGGTACGGACTAGGCTGGAGAGGTGAGAACCCTTGTCCTTGTTATCGTTGCCGCAGGGCTTAGCTTTGCTCAGCAGACTGTCGTTTCGAGCGGCACCTTCGACATTAACGGCCGGCGGGTGGAGGGGGCCAGTTCGCTGGTAAATCAGTCGCCGGGATCGGCGGACCGGATCGAGATGGTTCGTAGCGTAAACGGCCGCAGTGTTCCGGTGGAGAGCGTCGAGGACAAGGTGGTTAGCGAGAGTGGCGGCGTGAAGGTGATCGAACGGGTGGTAAAGCGTTACGACGCCAATGGCCGGCCGGGGCCGCCGGAGCGAGTCCACATTGAAGAGCGGAAGAACGCCGACGGCAGCGTGAACATGGCAACCTCGGTGATGCGGGCCGATATGAATGGGAACTATGCGCTGGCCGAGCGGACTGTGACGGAATCGAAGAAGAGCGGCGATACGACGAATTCAAGCACGGTAGTGGAGCGGCCAACGCTGAATGGATCTCTGGAGGTGGTGGAGCGTAAGGAAGTGGTCAAGCGGGAGACCGCCGACGGCGGCGTGAGCCAGAACTCCAATGTTTCCCGGCGCGACACGAATGGACGGTTCGGGGAAGCCGGAAAGCAAGTGCTGGAGAAGACCGTTTCGGGCGGGCGCACGGTGGAGAACGTGGCGACATATGAGGCCGGGTCCACGGGGATGCAGTTGATCCGGCAGACTGTCAGCAAAGAAGTGGCGGGCAGCAATCAAAAAGAGGTCGATGTCTTTGAGGCGGCGCAGGCCGGCCGGGTGGGTGATGCGAAGCCACAGCTTCGGGAACAGCAGATTATCGAGAAGACGCCTACGGCCACCGGCGCGGTGGAACGGATCAGCGTGAGAAGGCCTCTGGCTTCCGATCCGAACCGGTTGGGGAACGCGCAGAAAGTGGAAGAGATTATTTGCACCGGCAAGTGCAAGTAGAGCGTGCTAGAGCGCGACCTGGGGGTCGCGCGCAGACGCGGGCGTCTACCCCACCTTGCAGCGTAGCCGCCGCAACAGCCACCTTGCTAGCCGTGGCCTAGATACATCAGCCAGCCTAGACCGAACACCGTTCCGATGAAGCATCCGAAACAGTAGAGGCCGTATTGCAGGCGTTCGCGGTCTGTCTTCTTGGTGACCACGCCAAGAACGATTGACGTGAAGAGGGCGAAGAGAAGGGCCGCCTCGAAGTGGGTGAGGTTCATTTTCGGCATTAGTCTTTCTTCCCCGTAGCGATCTCGTAGGCGTCTACTATGGCCAGCAAGTTGAGCAATCCGGCGGCTACCAGGAACTTCGTTCCATAGTCGTGAACGTGTCCGGCTACATCCGGCTGGCTATAACCGAACGCGCTGGCCAGTCCATAGACAGCGCCGGAGAAGATGGGCGCGATGTATCCGCCGCAATAGATGATGGTTGTTAATAGATCACCGCCTTGCGGCTGGAAGAGCGGACCGCGCATTGCGAGTCCAAAGAAAAACATGGCCGCTACCGAGAAGAGCAGGAGAGCGCCACGGTTCGGCCGCTTCTGGAGGAAGTGGCCGCCGCCGGGGATCAACCAAGCCAAGGCAACGACGGGAGCCCAGACGCGAAACGGCGTCTTGGGCTCCTTTGGGGTTAGAACTTTTTCAGCCATCTTCCACGATTTTATCACCTACTTCTGTTTGGCGATGACCAGGTTCTTGATTTTGGCGTAAGTGGCGGCCGGAATGATCTTCTTCTGTACCAAGTCGTCTTTGCCATTGTAGGGGCGGCCGGCGATGATTTTCGGCGCATAGGCGTCGCCGATACCCGGCAGGGCCTTCAGTTGAGCTTCCGTGGCAGAGTTGAGGTCGAGCAAGTCGGCCTTCGCGGCGGCTTTCTTTTCGCCGGCCTTCTTTTCCATGGATGCCTTGGCGTCTGTTGCCTTGGATTTCGCGGCCGCGGGCGCTTGCGCCATAGCTAGCGCGATGCTGAACACCGTTACCAGTAGTAGTCTAAGAGCTTTCATGTTTTCTCCTCACAGGTGATTGTATGCGCATTGGAGGCCGGTGGTGTACCTGGTTAACGGGAATTTAATGATGGGGGCGCGGTGATTTCATCGAGGAAGGTGTCGAATTCGGCGTCGGACATGCGCATGTGGGCGCGTTCCATGTCGAGGTGAGTGGGGTTTGGGGGATTTTGCGGAACAGAACGAAATTCCGGGGTTGGTGGTGGGGCGGGTGTGGGTTGCGCGGCTGGAGTAGGCTCCGGGCTTGACGTTGCCGCTTCCTGACGGGCGCGGTTCGGTTGGTTCTGTTTTTGGATTTTTTGGAGTTCGTGGATGGCGCGGTAGTAGCTGCGCTCCGCGGTGGTTTCGTAGCGGCTGATCTTGTCGAACATTTTTCCGTTCTTGGAGAATGCCATGCTCAGTTGGGCGCCGCGGGTCAGGTCGTCTTTTGGGGTCGACTCGACACCGTATTGGCGGGCGAAGTCGGCTTCGACTTGGAGGAAGCTGCCGCTTTCCATGTTGCGGGCGCGGAGTATGCGCCAGTGGGATTCGACTATTTGATGGACGAGCAATTCTTCTTGGGTGGTGGATGGAGCGTATTCGGCGCGGAGCGAATCGAGGATTTCGTTGAAGAAGTCTTGGTCTTCGCCGGGGAGGACTACGTGCACGCGGGCGGCCAGTCCGTGACGGATTGCGTTGCCGCGGATGGCTTGCTTGCCGGCTTCGGTCATGTTGTGCGGACCTGAGGCGTTGCGGCGATTGGCTTCGATCTGTCGTGCGGTGGCCATGTTTGTGGATCTCCTTCATGCAGATTGCAATAAAAATGCCACACACGGAGGCCCGGTGCGGCGTTGAGTTGGCGATATCCGCTTTCCCGATTCCAGTGTGTATGGTGTGTCAAGGGTTTTCAGGCTTATGGAGGATGGGTTTGTTGATAACAGGGGAGATTGAGGTGGAAGATTGCTGAACTGGCCCGGGAGAGCCGTGACGGCAGTCCCTCATCCGGCCGAGGCGATTGCGAGGTTCGTGCGCCATCGAGACTGCCGCTATACTGGCAAGATGATTCGCTTCCTGGTCTCCCTCTACTGTGCCGGTTTCCTGGCGTCTCCGGCGCTGGCCCAGCCTACTGTCTTGCGGGCGCAGCGCATGATCGACGTACGTAGCGGCCAAGTTATATCGCCGGCTTCCATCGTTGTGTCGAATGGCAATATTTCCGCGGTTAATCCGGCTGCCGTTCCGGCGGGCGCGGCTATCGTGGATTTGGGGAACGTCACGCTGCTGCCGGGGTTCATCGACACGCATGTTCATCTGACGCTACGGGATGCTGTGGGCTTCCGGGCGGATATCGTCAGTGAAACAGCGTCCGAAGCAGTGCTGCGATCGTCACCGAATGCCCGCAAGATGCTGATGGCCGGCTTTACGACGGTGCGCGATCTGGGCCAGGTACACCTGACGAAGGAGTTGTTAAACGTATCGATGGCGATGGCAAGCGATGCCGGATGGATTGATGCACCGCGGGTGATCGCGTGCGGCCATGCGATCACTATCTCGGGGGGCCACATCGATCCGGAGATGGATACGAAAATCGCCACGGGCCTGGTGCAGCTTGGTCCGGAGTATGGAATTGCGGATGGTGTGGAGGAAGCGGTAAAGGCCGCGCGTTTTCAGATAAAGCATGGCGCTAAAGTCATCAAGATTGCCGCGACTGCCGGAGTAATGTCGTTGGAGGGGCCTGTGGGCGCGCAGCAAATGTCCGACGCTGAGATGAGAGCGGTGGTGGAGGAGGCGTCGCGCCACGGAATCAAGGTCGCGGCGCACGCGCATGGGACCGAAGGCATTATCGCGGCGGTGAAAGCCGGTGTGGCTTCGATTGAGCACGGCTCGTTGCTGAACGATGAGGCGATCCGGCTGATGAAAGAGCGCGGGACTTATTTGGTTCCGACGACCTATCTGACCGATTCGATGGATTTCTCAGCATTGCCGAAGGTGGTTCGGGAGAAGGCGGACTACGTGCTGCCGCTGGCTCGGGCCAGCTTACGGAAAGCGGCGCTGGCCGGGGTGAAGATCGCTTTGGGGACGGATGCCCCGCTGGTTCCGTTTGGTGAGAATGCGAAGGAGTTCGCGGCAATGGTGGACCGCGGGGTTTCGGCGCTGGATTCGTTGCGGGCGGGGACTATGAACGCCGCCGATTTGTTGGGTGTGGCCGATCGCGGCGAATTGGTTTCCGGGAAATTGGCGGATGTGGTGGCGGTGGTTGGGAATCCGCTGGAAGATATGCATGCTACCGAGAGGGTAGTCTTCGTGATGAAAGGCGGGAAGGTTTACCGGCAGCCTTAACGGTTAAATGGGTATGTACTTTAGCCAGGTGGGTATGGTCTGGTAGCACATTTCGTGTGGCTGGCGCATTGACGCCGTCGTCCCGCTTCGGGCAGCGGGAGGACGGCGTCAATGCGCAGTCCAGGGGGAGTGCCCCACCCGAGGCACAGGCGTTAAAATAAGGCCCAAACGGGCTGGTTTCGGAGCTGCGAAACCCACGCCAGTTGAAACATTGTGGCATAAGAACGTTCTGATTTTAACACCTATGCCCACTCGAGCTGCTGCCATGCCAATTACCTGAGGGAAGCACATAGCCGGCAACGGTTATTTCAGTAGCGATACCGGGTCACCCTGCCGGATCAGGCCGCCGGAGATGACAGAGCAGTCCAGGGCCATTACGCCATGCAGCTTGCGGACGATGCTCTTGAGCACGTTCAGATCCTGCTTGAGGGTGTCTGGATCGTAGGTGGTCATCACGCATCGGCCCCTGAGTTGGGCGGCGGCGATCACGGCCTCTCCTATTTGGAGGCGACGATTCGGCCAGTTGCGTTCTTCCAGCCCTTCCACTCCGCCTATTACGATGTTGGGACGGAGGCGGCGGCCGTCGAAACCCATGTAGTCGATTGCGCCATCGGTGGCGATCAGCAGGGGCAGGACATCGAAGCGCTGCGGGCCTTCGCGATAGATCAGATCGGCGTTGGGGCCGACTGCGGCGCGGACTAGTGACAGGGCTTCAGGGGAGCTCCAGAGGTGGCGTGAAATGCGCGGTTGGCCGTCTGCGCCCGTGGTGCCCTTTAAGCCTAGTAAGCGGGGGTGGGTGCGGGATGTGATGACGCGGCCGGCGGGGCTTTGCACGAGGACTTTGCGGTCGCCGGCGAGGCCTGAGTGGTCTATCTGTATCTGTGTGAGCCGCTCGCCGGCCATTGATTTCGCGGGATAACGCCATATTTCTTTTACGTACATGATCTGCTCCGGGGTTATATTATGCGGCGCTCGGACTCTGCTATTGGAGCGTCGTTGATGCTGGCCAGGCGGCGTTTCATCAGGCCGGATTCGTCGAATTCCCAGAGTTCGTTTCCATAGGAACGGTGCCACTGGCCGGTGGCGTCGTGCGACTCGTATTCGAAGCTGACAGCTATGCGGTCGGTGGTGAAGGCCCAGAGCGTTTTCTTTAGGCGATAGCTGTTTTCCTGGGCCCACTTGCGGCGGAGGAAGGCTTTGATTTCTTCGCGGCCGCGCAGGAATTCGGTGCGGTTTCGCCACTCCGAGTCTGGCGTGTAGGCTAGGGCTACGCGCTC
>JANXXV010000130.1 GCA_025350445.1 Bryobacteraceae bacterium
CGGTTTGATCCAGCCTTCCCGGAACGCATGCTCAACGATCGTCTTCTCAATCACCTTAATGGTTACAGGCGGCTCATTGATGCCAAGAACACAAGCCGCCTCGCACGGAGCGGGACAAATCCGTCCGGTCCATTCCGGAAAATTATTGGTCGCATGCAGTGTGCGGATCGCGTCTTTCCAGCGATCCCGCTGAACAATATCATTCCCGACTGGAACGATTTCGTCTACCGGGACCGCTGGAAAGACGCGATCCGCACGCTGCACGCGACTAATAATTTTCCGGAATGGACCGGACGGATTTGTCCCGCTCCGTGCGAAGCGGCGTGTGTGCTTGGCATCAACGAACCGCCGGTAGCTATCAAGGTGATTGAAAAGACGATCATCGAACATGCGTTTCGGGAAGGATGGATTAAACCGGAACTGCCGGGGCACCGCACGGGGAAAAAGATCGCGGTGATTGGTTCGGGGCCGGCAGGTTTGGCGGCGGCTCAGCAGTTGTGCCGCGCCGGTCATGGTGTGACGGTCTTTGAAAAAGCGGACCGCATCGGCGGCCTGCTGCGCTACGGCATTCCGGATTTCAAGATGGAGAAATGGACCATCGACCGGCGGCTGGAACAGATGACGGCCGAGGGCGTGAAGTTTGTCACCGGCGCCCACGTAGGCGACAACTATCCGGTAGAGGAATTGCGCAAGGAGTTCAACATCATTCTGGTGGCCGCGGGTGCGGAACATCCGCGCGATCTTACGGTGCCGGGTAGGGAATTGAAGGGCGTCCACTTTGCGATGGAATTTCTTCCGCAACAGAACAAAGTTGGGGCGGGCGACAAAGTGCCCGATCAGATTCTGGCAACGGGCAAGAGGGTTGTGATCATCGGTGGCGGCGATACGGGCGCGGATTGCCTTGGCACATCGCACCGCCAGAAAGCGCTCTCCGTCCACCAGTTCGAAATCATGCCTATGCCCCCGAGCGGGCGTTCAGAGCTGACGCCGTGGCCGCTGTGGCCTCTGCAATTGCGCGTGGAGAGTGCGCATGAAGAGGGCGGTCTTCGCGAATGGAGCATGTTGACCACAAAACTGACTGGGGATGCCGGCGGAAACGTAAAACATCTGCACGGCGTTCGCGTGGGACCGCCGCCGAAGTTCGATCCGGTTCCGGGCAGCGAGTTCGCGCTGGAAGCGGATCTCATCCTACTGGCCATGGGTTTTACGGGACCGGTGAAGAAGGGCCTGGTGGAGAAGCTCGGGGTGGAGTTAAACCTGAGGGGAAATATCGCCACCGACGAGCATTATCAATCCACGGTGCCGGGGATTTTTTCCGCTGGTGACGCCCGGCGGGGGCAATCGCTAGTGGTGTGGGCGATTGCCGAAGGCCGGAAGGCCGCAAAGGCGATTGACCTCCATTTGATGGGAAAGACCACGCTTACCTAGATTTACCGGACTGGTGGAACGCAGAGAACGTTATCGATTAACCGCGTGGAACCGAGCCATGCTGCGATTGCAATGCGCACCGGTCCCGCAATACGATCCAGGGGAGTCATATCGTCCGGTTCGACGATTTCCAGGTATTCGAGCCGCACGAGTGACTCTTCCGCTAAGATGCCCCCTGCGGCTTGACGGATGTGCGCAGCATCGGTACACCCATTTTCAACCAGTTGTTTCGCAGCCATTAGCGACCGGTACAGGACAGGCGCCGATGCGCGTTCCTGAGGATTGAGGCGCCGGTTCCTCGAACTCAACGCCAGTCCATCGGGTTCCCGCACCGTAGGAACGGCAATGATCTCAACCGGCATGTTCAAATCCGCCACCATCCGGCGAATCACCGCGAGTTGCTGCGCATCCTTTTCGCCAAAATACGATTGATCCGGCTGGACAATGTGGAACAGCTTGGCCACCACGGTCGCCACGCCCCGAAAATGTCCAGGCCGAAACCGGCCGCACAACCCCTCCGAAACGCGAGCGACGGTAATAGAAGTATCAAGCGAGGTAGGGTACATCTCGGTTGCTTCGGGTGCGAATACAAGGTCGGCGCCCATTGCCGAGCACAGAGCGAGATCTTCCGGAAAAGTTCTGGCATAACGCTCGTAGTCGTCCTTCCGGTCGAACTGGATTGGGTTTACAAAAATGCTGACGGCAACGAAATTCGAATCCGCCCGGGCGCGTTCAATGAGCGCTCCATGGCCTTCATGCAGCGCTCCCATGGTCGGGACGAGACCGATACGCCTGCCAGCGCGCCTGCTTACTTCGATTCGTTTGCGAATCGCCGAGATCGTTGTGACAACTTCGGCTGTCACGCGAACTTCTCCACGGACGCTGAAATTGGGACACTGTGTTCTTCCGCGGGAAACCGGCCCGCCTGCACATCCGCTGCATATTCTTTAGCGGCCACCACCATCTGGGCGCCCAGGTTGGCATACTGTTTTACGAACCGTGGGACGAACTCATCGAACAGGCCGAACACATCGTAGCTGACCAGCACCTGCCCATCGCAATGGGGACCGGCGCCGATCCCGATGGTTGGAATCTTCAGCCGCGCCGTGATCTCTCCGGCCAGTTCGGCCGGAATGGATTCCAGGACAACGGCAAACGCGCCCGCGTCTTCCAGCAGGCAAGCGTCGGCGATCAGCCGGTCCGCTTCTTCCTTGGTCTTCCCCACCGCGCGGAATCCACCGATCCGATGCACCGACTGAGGCGTAAGTCCCAGATGCCCCATTACGGGAATGCCCGCTTCCACAATCCGATGGAGAACCGTGGCGACTGCGCTGCCGCCTTCCAGTTTCACCGCCGCGGCGCCGCCTTCCTGAAGCAGCCTGCCGGCGTTTCGAATTGCCGTCCTCGCCCCTACCTGATAACTCAGGAAAGGCATATCGGCCACCACCAGCGCCCGCTCGGTGCCATTCCGCACGGCCTTTGTGTGATGCAGCATCGCGCCCATTGTCACTGGCAGCGTGCTGTCGTGCCCCAGAATCACCATCCCCAGAGAGTCGCCCACGAGTAAAATGTCGATTCGCGCCCGGTCCAGCAGGCGGGCCATGGTTGCGTCATACGCGGTCAGCATGGTGATCTTCTCTCCACGCCGCTTCATCCGCGAAAGCTCTGGAATTCGAACCTGTTTGACTGTCTCCGGCATTCAATTCCCCCGCAATTCCCGTTTAATAGACGCAGCCGCGCCAGCCGTCAGGCCTGCGGCGAGTGCGATCTCGAGGACTTCCAGACCGGCGGCGCGATACAGCTGCCCAATCTGTTCCGGTGCAGTGCTCAGGGCGCGAATATGCGCTGCAACTGTTTCAACATCTCCACGCTCAATTGGTCCCGTGAGCGCGGCAAGCGGGCCTTGCTTCAGTATGTTTTCCAAAGTTGTCCGCAGTAGCGGCGCCAAGGCGCGCAGCGATCCTTCCCGTCCTACACCCGCCATTTCCATTAGATACTGTGCCGCGCCCACCAGACCAACCAGGTAATTGCTCGCCATCACGGCGCCGGCGTGATACAGCGGCCTCAGCTCCTGAGGGATGCGCAGCGCTTCACCTTCAAATTTCGCCGCGATCTCCTTCGCCCAACCGAGTGCCGGTCCATCGCCATCCACGGCGAACGCACATCCGCGCAAGGCGCCAACTCCCTGCTCTGCATTCACTATCGTCTGTAGTGGATGAATTGTACCGCAGGAGACGCCGTAGTTCATTAGGCGCCGCAGGGCATCCGGGCCTTGCGTTCCGCAAGTGTGAAGGGCGATGCCGCCGCCAATACCGGCGTCCGCTATCAGATTCGAGACATCCGCCACGGCCGAATCCGGCACGGCGATCAGGATTCGCCGCGCATGCCGCGCAATATCGCCGTAGCCAACCGCATGAACACCGCCGCCGATGAACGCAGCAGCCGTGGACGCTCTTTCCCGGTTGCGGCTGCCGATGCAGCAGACCGGAAAACCGCATTCCAACAGGAGCCTTCCCATCGCCTGCGCGACTCGTCCGGCTCCCGCGATCCCTATGGCTTCTGTCACTTCGCGCTACAGAACCTGCTCGGACCAGTTTTCCAGAATTGACTTCACCTTGCCGGTGAACTGATCGGCAAGCGCGCCGTCAATCAGCCGGTGGTCGAAGGTCAGCGCAAGATAGCAGATGGACCGGATCGCGATGGCATCGTCAATCACCACTGCCTGCTTCTCCACCGTGCCGATGCCCAGAATTGCCACTTGTGGTTGATTGATAACCGGAGTGGCGAAGACGCTGCCAAAGCTGCCGAAGTTGGTGATGGAGAATGTGCCACCGGTGACTTCATCCGGCTTCAATTGACGCGAGCGTGCGCGCGAGGCGAGGTCGACGATGGACCGTTGCAGGCCCACCACATTTTTCTCGTCGGCGTTGCGGATAACCGGTACGATGAGCCCGCCTTCCAGTGCAACCGCGATCCCGATGTTAATTTCGTTCTGATACAGGATGTTGTTGCCCTCGATGGAAGAGTTCACAATCGGGAATGCCCGCAGCCCTTCGCAAGCCGCCCTGACTACGAATGGCAGGTAGGTCAGCGAAAATCCGTAGCGCGCCTGGAACTCGGCTTTCTGTTTGTCGCGGATCTTGGCCACTTTCGTGATGTCCACCTTATGGACCGTGGTTACGTGGGCAGAGGTCCGCTTGCTGAACATCATGTGTTCGGCAATCTTCTGGCGCATGGTGCTCATGGGTTCCACGCGGACGCGGGCCTGTTCGCCTCGCGGCATTGCGGGGATAGCAGGGGTGGCAATGGGCGCCGCGGCTGGCGCGGGTGGCGGGACTGGCATAGGGGCTGCCACAGGCGGCGCGGTTGCGGCTGAGACCGTCCTGGCGCCCTGGGCGCTCATGTAAGCCTCGACATCCTGCTTAGTAATGCGGCTACCGGCGCCGGTGCCCTTGATCTGCTTGAGGTCGATATTGAACTCGCGCGCCATTTTGCGGACGATGGGGGATAGCGGACCGGATGGTTCGTCGGCCTCCGCTGCCGGTGCGGCGGCTGCAGCGGGCGCTGCCGGGGCAGGCGGCGCGGCAGCAACCCGCGCAGCTATCGCAGGGGCCGCTACTTCCGCAGGCGCCGCCACGGGCGCGGCAGCCGCACCTGCGCCGTCGTCAATGCGGGCGACCACGGTGTTGATCGCCACCGTCTTCCCTTCTTCTACCAGCACTTCACTCAGCGTGCCGGCCGTGGGCGACGGAATTTCAGTGTCCACCTTGTCGGTTGAAATCTCAAAGAGCGGTTCGTCCTGCTCCACTCTCTCGCCGGGCTTCTTCAGCCATCTGGTCAGTGTGCCTTCTACAATGCTTTCGCCCATTTGGGGCATTACGACGTCAATCATTGATTCCCTTCCATGGCCAGTGCCGGTTCCAGCATCCGGCATGCAAATTGAATAGAAAAGTGTCCGGTGAGCGCGGCCGAAACCGCTTCCAGCGATGCGGAACACCCAAGTTCGCGCAGGGACGTGACAGGCTTAGCCAGTCCGCACGGCACTATGTATTGAAAGTAGCTGAGATCGGTGGAGACGTTCAAGGCAAATCCGTGAGACGTCACCCAGCGGCTGATGTGAATGCCTATTGCGGCAATCTTCTTCCCATCCACCCAGACTCCGGTGTTGCCCGCGGACCGTTGGCCGTTGACGCCGAATTCGCGGAGCGCATCGATGATTACCTGCTCCAGTGTTCGCACGTAGGCAACAACGTCGCGCTTCCACTCCCGCAAGTCGATAATCGGGTATCCGACTATCTGGCCTGGTCCGTGGTAGGTGATATCGCCGCCCCGGTTCGTATGATGAAATTCGATTCCCGCGCCGCGCAGGTGTTCCTCGCCGGCCAGCAGATTTTCCAAGTGTCCACTGCGCCCCAATGTGATTACGTGGGGATGCTCAACGAACAACAACTGGTCGCAGATTTCTCCGCGCTTGCGCTGTTCGCTAAGTTCGCGCTGCATCTGGAACGCTTCGGCGTAGCCGATTCGCCCCAGGCGCCGCACTTCGCAATTGGACATGGACGGCATTAAATATTAATGGCCAGTCCGTAGACGTTGTTGAAGGCTTCACCCAGCGCCTCATACAGCGTAGGGTGAGCGTGAATGGTATTCATCATTGTCTCCACCGTGGCCTCGGCTTCCATGGCGGCCACCGCTTCGGCGATCAGTTCGAATCCATTCGGACCGATGATGTGCACGCCAAGGATCTCGCCGTACTTCTGGTCCGCCACCACCTTCACAAATCCATCATGATGGCCCAGAATAGTTGCCTTGCTGTTTGCCAGGAACGGGAACTTGCCCACCTTCACCTGGTAACCCGCCGCCTTCGCCTGCGCCTCCGTCATACCGACGCTGCCAATGCCGGGTTCGGTGTACGTTGCCCCCGGAATGCGGTTGCGATTGATGGGCGTGGCCGGACGGCCGGTCATGTGATTCAGCGCGACCATGCCCTCCATAGTGGCGACGTGCGCCAGTTGCGGCGTGCCGGCGACGATGTCGCCGATGGCGTAAACATCGGGTTCGGCGGTGAGCTGATACGGATTCACCTTCACGAAGCTGCGATCAAGCTCCACTTTGCTCCCTTCGATTCCGATGTTATCGGTGTTCGGTTTCCGGCCGACAGCGATCAGCAGAGCATCGAACTCCATGTTTTCCTTCTTGCTGTTTGAGAGGGTGACGGAAAGCTTCACGCCGGTGCCCGTCTTCTGAATATTTTCGGCTTTGGCTCCGGTTTCCACGCGAATTCCCTGCTTCTTGAAGACTCGCTCGAGTTCCTTCGATACATCTTCGTCCTCAACAGGGACGAGCCGCGGCAGCATTTCCAGGATCGTGACTTTCGATCCGAACCGCGCAAAGATCGATGCAAATTCCACGCCGACGGCTCCGGCGCCGATGATGCCAAGCGTCTTCGGAACGCCGGTGAGGTTTAGGATTTCGATGTTCGTCAGAATGAATTGGGGATCGGCTTCGAGCCCCGGGATCATGCGTGCCACCGAACCCGTTGCCAGAATGACGAACTTCGTGTCGAGCGTTGTCACCTTGCCATCGGCGGCAGTGACTTCCACCTTGCCCCGGCCCTTGTATTTTCCGTAGCCCTTAATCCATTCCACCTTGTTCTTCTTCATCAGGCCTTCAACGCCCTTGGCGTGCTTGGCCACAATCTTATTCTTGCGGTCTGAGATGGCGGGATAGTCAAGGCGGGGATTGTCGCAGAGAATCCCTTCGTCGGCGGAGTGGGTGAAATAATCCCACACATCGGCCGAATGCAGCAGCGCCTTGGTGGGGATGCAACCTACGTGCAGGCAAGTTCCCCCAAGCTTTGGATCCTTCTCGATGATGGCTGTTTTCAGGCCGAATTGGCCGGCGCGCACGGCTGCCGAGTAGCCGCCGGGGCCGCTACCAATGATTACCAGATCATAGGACATTTGATTTCCCTATCTTAACATTCGATGCGCCGATTGCTCCAAAAGTAGCAGCGGCGCTTCGACGTGCTCTGGTGCTGCCGGTCCGCAAACTCGCCTTCACTCTCGGGTATCGATATCGAACCCATACAAACAATTCACCGGGTTCGCGCGATATGGTTTTCAGGAGCCGCCGCAAAGTCATTTTCGTCCGCGGGCGCTTCCGGCATCGGCATGCTAACCGCTTACTTGCGTCAATGCCGAAATCCCGCCTGGATTTCCGGAAGCCGAATCTTGAATCCAGCACGCAACGGTATCGACGAAACAACCGCGCACTCTCGAAAGACGGGGTGGAAGGTGCGGCCATCTGGGAATGCAAGCTCAAATACACTGATCGTTTGACCGGCTTAATCAAATTATTTTGAGTATTGGTGCTGATGTATTACCTGAGTTATGCACACGATGAGCGCC
>JANXXV010000136.1 GCA_025350445.1 Bryobacteraceae bacterium
AATTCGGCGAGCGTGACCTGCTGGCTGGGGGTGAGGTTGGCGGGGCGCTTCAGCAGGATGAATCGTGTCTTGGAGAGGGTGCAGATCCGCCGTGGGTGTGAGTTGATCGGGTAATTGGAATCCAGTCACGAAGGCAAGCGATCGTGGGAATGGAAGAAGCGGGCGGAAGCGTAGGGGTATTGCATCGATCCCGGAAGTCAGGAGAATGGCGGACATGACAACGCCCGCCGAACGGATGGAGCGAGGACTCCGCGAGTTGGACGAACTTCGACGACGAATAGGAAAACTGAAGGGGGATGCCATAGATATGTTCGCGCTCGAGGGCGATGCCCGTGAGGTGGTCAACGGCATCGGGCTGGCACTGATGGCGGAGGTATTGGAGAGAGCGGACACGACGACCTCGGAGGTAGATATCGGAGGTGAGGTATGGGGCGGACAAAGGGTGAAGCCTGGCGAGTACACGTTTTCGTTTGGGACGCTGTCGAAAGAGCGAAGCACGTACCAAAAGGGTGGGCATGGCAAGGTGGCCGTGCCGCTGGAGTTGCGGCTCGGACTGGTGGAGGGCCGATATTCGCAGGTGGTCGCGCGAGCCGTTGAGCACGCGGTAGCGACGACCACGGCCGCAGAGGCTGAGGGCTTGCTGAAGCGGTTGGGCATCGAGATTAGCGTGTCGACGATCGGTCGACTGGCGAAGGCGATGGCAGCTCGTCACGAGAGGGAGGCCCACGTCATCGAGCCGGCCATTCGTGCAGCTGACGAGGTACCCGAGGGAGCGACGGTGATGCAGGTGTCCATGGACGGCGTGATGGTGCCTCAGGACGGTGAGTTCGCGAAGCCTCGCGGGCGCAAGACCGAGACAGCGCAGGCTCCGCGCCACGAGGCTCACTACGGCCCTTTCGCCACGGGTCCAGCGGAGAACGACGGGAAGCTGGGCCGGGCGTGGCACGAGGCGTCGGTGGGGACGGTGGCATTCTGGGACGACGAGGGGAATCACCTCAAGACGGTGTACCTGGGGGAGATGCCGGAGGAGAGGAAGGCAACCCTGGCGCATCGTCTCGAGTTGGAGATGAGGTCTGCCCTGGAGACGAGGTCCGACCTGAAGATCGCATTCGCGAGTGACGGCGCACCAACTCATTGGGATCACCTGGAGGCGATGGCCGAGCGCGCAGTTGGGGCGTTCCCCGACCTGAAGTACCGGATGCTCGTCGATGCAGCACACGCCAGCAAGTACCTGAACGATGCGGCGAAGATCATTGACGGCAAGGACGGGGACCCCACGGCAGAATCTCGCGCCAAGTTCGAAGGATGGAAGGCGATACTTCAGGACGCAGACGATGGTGCGGACCGAGTACTGAAGTCCCTGCGTTACCACCGAGACCGTCGGCGGAGCGAAAAGGAGCGTGAAGAACTCGACTCCATCATCGGCTTTCTCGCCGGTCAGCACGAAGCAGGACGGCTCGCCTACACGGCTGCGCGTGCGGATGGCCTGCCTATCGGCACGGGCGCAGTTGAGGCGGCGTGCAAGACCGTCATCAACGTTCGGATGAAGCGAGCGGGGGCGAGGTACAAGGAACATGGGGGGAAAACGATCATTCTATTCCGCACGGCACTGTTGTCTGGGCGACTCGATTTGCTCTCGTCCGAACTGGAGCTTACGTACCGGCGGTCGGTGAGTGAGATTGCAGCGTGATGACTACCCCCGGGCGGATATGCACCCCGCCAAGGGCTCGATGACAAGCCGACCGGACTCGCATGTTCGCGGTGCGCTAGCGGAACAGAAGTTCGGCGTGCTCGTCACTCAACGTGGTTGGGTTTGGAATCCAACCGCGGCAGGCGCAGACTACGGAGTCGATGGTACCGTTACGCTTCGAAGCGACGCGTCAAGGGAAATTCGACCCGTTGAGTTCTGTGTTCAGGTGAAGTCTGGCAGACGACTCCACAGAGTGAACAAGGGGAAGGCAGATCTGCCTTCCAAATGTCTCTTCCCGGGCGATCGTATACTGGAAGGCGCGTCTCCTCCCGACTCTCCTGATCGCCTGGGATGAGGAGGCGGACGTGTTCTACTATCGCTGGACATCAACAATACCCCTGCCTCCCGAGAAGGTGCGAAACAAA
Source organism: Bryobacteraceae bacterium (assembly GCA_025350445.1). Next base: position 2,116 of record JANXXV010000136.1, read on the forward strand.
GACGAGACGGTGAGCGTTCGGATGGAGACGCGTCACGTGCTGGTTGATTCGGCGTGGGGCGAGATCCAACACCACGTCGAGGGTGTCACGACATCATATCAGTATCTCGCGTCGACGCTGCTGGGCATGACGGACTTTCTGCGCCACTATGACAGACTGAAGAGTCGTCGAAAAATCGGTTCAGCGATCGTGGAGCCCGTCGCTCTGGGCACCCCGGGCTGAAGCCCGGGGCAGCGAAATCAAGAAGCGGCAACGGGGCTGATAAGCCCGCCCAAGGGCGGGCTCCACGGTCGGTCGACACACGCAGCGCACTTCGGCCGCGGTGTCGTCGCGATCACGCGAGCAGCTTCGTCGCGTGGTTGACGAGGTTCGCAGCGAGTCCAGCCAGGAGGGCGACGGAAGTGACCTTCTCGAGCCCGCGGACGAGCAACTGGGCGACGCCATGGTGCTGCTTGAGGTGGGCGTTGGAGAGCTCGCAGAGCGAGGCTCGCGCGCGGAAGATGCGCTTCGCGTCGGCCGTCTGCATTCGCTCGCGCCAGGCGCACACGGCAGGGTCGTCCTCAGCGTGCGGTCCAGCCTTTGCGGAGCGCGAAGGGACGGAGATGAGCGCTTCGACGCCGAGCGCGGCGCAGGCGCGAATGCACTCGTGCTTTGCGTGATTGGCATCCGCGAGAAGCACCTTGGGGAGCGTGCCCGTTCGCTCCTTGATC
>JANXXV010000564.1 GCA_025350445.1 Bryobacteraceae bacterium
CAGGCGCTGGCCAGCGGCCGGTCGCCCCGCACGGCCCGCAGCAGAAACAGGAAGACCAACGGAGCCCAGATCGCTCCGTTCAACATCTGCGGCCAGTCGTTTGTACCAACAAACCCACCGTAGGCAAAAACACAACCCGCCAAAATGGACGCCGATCGCCGCCGTCCCAAATCCCTGCAAAGCAGATACGTAAACAGCGAGCCCAGGAAGTGTATCAAAAGAAAGTACCAGTGCAAATATGCCTGCCGTATCCAACCGTGGCGAAGGGGCAGGGAATACAACAGCCAGTTCAACGGGTAGGCCGCTCCCGGTTGCGCCTGACCCAAGAGCGGCTGCCCCGCCCAGTGGCTAGGATCCCAAAGTGGATAGCTCCCCTGATGCCACTCCCCGGCTTGAAACTGATACCATGGCAGCACCTGATTGGCGAGGTCCGGCCCTTCCAGCCAAGTGTATTGATTGGTCAACACCAGCTTCCAGCAGAAAGCCATCGAGATCAGCAGCAAAATCGCCGGAGCGGAAAAGAATCGGAGTCGGGCAAGTCGCGGCATTACGAGTCATCATACCGGAACTGGCCCTTCCCGTCCGGGTATGGTGGTTTTCAACCAGTGCCTGACCCGTCAAGTTGTTGTGCTTGCAACAGATAGGAAATGGGTGTCAAAGTGCAGTTGGTTGGGTCGCTTGAGGAGAGACGAAATGAACCGTCTACTGGCAGTAACAATATCGATGGCGTTGGCAACCGCCGGCTCTGCCTTTGCGCAATTTCCGCAGGAGCCACTCGATACCAATGCTGGCCAGAATGAAGACCAGAATCGCGCCGTTGCCCGCATCAGCGTCATTAATGGTGATGTCTCCGTACGCCGCGGCGATTCCGGCGAAATAGTAGCTGCCGCCCTGAACGCGCCGGTCCTTGTTCAGGATGCCGTCATGACCAACCAAGGCTCCCGCGCCGAAGTACAGTTCGATTCCTCAAACATGATCCGCATGAGCCCGGTGGCGGAAATCCGGCTGTCGGAACTGGAATACAATCGCTACCAGATACAGATCGCCCGCGGCACCGTCACGTTTCGCGTCCTGCGCGACCAGACCTCGGAAGTGGAATTGAGCACACCCACGGTATCGATTCGTCCGGTGAACCGCGGTTCCTACCGCGTGACTGTGCGGGACGACGGTACCACCGAAATCACTGTCCGATCCGGCGGCGCGGACATCTTTACCCCACGTGGCAGCGAGCGTCTCTCCCCTGGAAGGACGATGCTGGCCCGCGGCACGCCAGCCGACCCGGAAGTGCAGGTAATCGAGGCGTTTCAGCAGGATGAATGGGATCAGTGGAATGAGCATCGCGACCGCGATCTGGAGCATTCCCAGAGCACCCGCTACGTCAGCAACGACATCTATGGTGTGGAAGACCTGGACAACAACGGACGTTGGGTAGCCGACGGTGAATATGGGAACGTCTGGTCGCCCTACGCCACCGCTGGCTGGGCGCCTTACCGCAATGGCCGCTGGGTCTGGGAAGACTATTACGGCTGGACGTGGGTAAGCTACGACCCCTGGGGCTGGGCGCCGTATCACTACGGCAGTTGGTTCTACCGCGCCTCGTTCGGATGGTGCTGGTATCCTGGCGACCGCTTCGGCCGCCATTACTGGAGCCCGGCGCGGGTGGCCTTCTTTGGCTTCGGCGGGGGCGGAGCAGGCTTTGGATTCGGCCACGTCGGTTGGGTACCGCTTGGGCCTCACGAACCCTATTATCGTGGTTACGGACGCGGTGTATACGGAGGCTATCGCAATGGTGGTTATACAGATAGAAGCATAAATATCCAGAACAACGTGAACATTACAAATGTCTATCGCAATGCCAGGGTTCACGACGGAATTACCGCCATCGACCAGAACAATTTCGGTCGCGGACGGGTCAGCAATAACATCCGGGTTTCGCCGGACGATTTGAACCGCGCCAGCCTGGTGCGAGGTCAACTTCCGGTAGCTCCGGGGCGCGAAAGCCTGCGCCTGTCGGATCGCGCTGCCGGAAGTGTCCGGCCAGTAATGGATCGCGGGCAGTTTTCCAGCCGCAGGCAGCCCGCCCAATTGGATCGGATTCCGTTCGAAGAACAACGGCGCGGAATGGAACAAGTATCCCGTCGAGCCATGGGCAATGTGGCGGGCAATCCAGCGGCTGACCAACCGGGCAGGGGATCGAACCGTGTAGAAAGCCCGGCGCCCTCGTCCGGCGACACTGGCTGGCGCAGGTTTGGCGAGCCGGCCCGATCTCAGGATGGAAGCCGGGGAAATATGAGCCAGCCCAGTTATACGAACCGCGCTACGAACGTTCCGGATTCAAACCGGTCCAACTCGTCGAACGGTTGGCGGTACCTGGGAGACGTGCCCGCGAATCGCGGGTCCGTAGCTGGCGGACGGAACACCAGTGGCGACACCAGAGTTGACACGCAACGGCCCGAATCGAGAGGATATCAGCGGAGCAATGATTCGGCTCCGCGCCAGGACCGGCCCCGCTTGATCGAACAGCGCTACCAGGCGGCACCGGTCGAGTCCCCGAGAATGGAGTCTTCGCGCAGCCGCGGCGATAGCGGCGGGAATTACAACCGCGCAGAATCCATCCGCATCAGCCCGCCGATTGTCAGAGAGCGCGCTGCGGATCGAGCTCCAGAGCGAACGATGGAACGCAGCGCACCACGCTCAGAACCCAGGCCCGCCGAATCCAGGAGCAACAGTGGCGGTGGGCGTGGCGAGAGCGGAGGCTCACACTCCGATAGCAGCGGCGGACGCGGCGGGCGCGGACGCTAACAACAATTTCTTCCCTCAGGCCTCAAATCGCTCCTCAGGATTTGGGGCCTTTTTTTGTCGCCGAAATAAAAGTAGACATAATATGTGTTATCAGCAGTTAATAACCTGCACCCCTCAAACCGCGTTTTGTAGGCTAAGATGGATTGGAGTCAACA
>JANXXV010000190.1 GCA_025350445.1 Bryobacteraceae bacterium
TAGATGTGCTCGAGCATCGTATCTACGAAATTGGCCATGTTCAAATAGACCGGGTAGTTGGTATTCCGCGATCCATCCGGGTTGTTGCCCTGGATGCGCTGGTATTCGACCTCGGTTGGGAAGCCGGCATTGACGAGGGCCATCATCGCATTCCAGGCGTCTTTATTGCCGTCTGTGGCGCGGGCGATGGTGCTGGGATCGCTAAAAATAGCATCGTAATCGACTCCTCGCCGACAAGCGCCGCGCGTGTTCGGTTACTCGTAAGAGTTGACGCTCGACGCAAGAGCGCGACCTGGGGGTCGCGCGCGGACAAGGTGTCCGCCCCACCTTACGCCGAGTAAGAATTAGCCGGTACGGCACACTGGCCATTACGAGTATGTGCCCAAGTCAGCCGCCCGGCGGGGCGGCATCCATAAGCGTATACATAAAGCAGCGTTTACCTAAAGACCAGTCTTGGTGATCGGGCGCATCGAACCCCATGCCAGTTGAAGCATTTATGCCTAAACATGTTCTTAAGTAAACGCCTCGGGGCGGCCCACCTGGACAGCGGGTGTCCCGGTGCCGCGCGTGTGATGGCGCGTGTCCCGCGAAATGCCGCCAGACCGCGGCCACCTGAGTCAGGCACATGGCAAGCGTAACGCCACTGCACTCCGCAAACCGCTCCGTCAGGGGCGGCGCCCGGTTCCGAGCCGCTCGGCGTCAGGGCGCGGTTTGCGCTGTTTATTTTGTAAAGAGTCCTTAACACTTGCATTTGTAGTCCCGGATGGGTTCTTATGAAACCAATGAAATTCATTCGGCATTCCACGCTCATCCTTTCGACCTTGATACTGACCCTGGCGCTAGTCACCCCGAAACGCGCAGCCGCCAAAGATGCGGGCGGAGATTTGTTTGTCTACATCGGCACGTATACGAAAGGCGAAAGCAAGGGCATCTATGTCTACCGGTTCGACCCGAAAACGGGCAAGCTAACAAAGATCGGCCTGGCTGCCGAGACGGTGAATCCGTCGTTCGTCGCCATTCACCCGAATCACCGCTTTTTGTATTCGGTAAGTGAGATTGACGACTTCCAGGGAAAGAAGAGCGGCGCCGTCAGTGCGTTTTCCATTGATGGCAAGACCGGGCTGCTCACCAAGCTGAACACCGTGTCTTCAAAGGGCTCCGGACCTTGCTATGTGAAAGTGGATGCCACCGGCAAGAGTCTGCTGGTAGCCAACTACGGCAGCGGCAGCATTGCGGCCATGCCCATCAAAGACAGCGGCGAACTGGCGGAAGCAGCCTCTGCCATTCAACACGTGGGAACCGGGGCCGACAAGGAACGGCAGGAAGGGCCGCACGCGCACTCCATTAATCCTTCGCCGGACAACCGGTTCGCCATAGTGGCAGACCTTGGTCTGGATGAGGTACTGGTGTATAAATTCGATCCAGCCAATGCCCTGCTGACGCCGAATACGCCACCGTTCACCAAGGTGGCCCCGGCATCCGGACCGCGCCATTTTGCTTTCGATCCGGCTGGCAAGTTCGGCTACGTCATCAATGAAATGAAATCCACGGTGACGGCATTTTCTTACGACAAGGCGGCCGGAACGCTGAAGGAGATACAGACCATCCCCACGCTGCCCGCCGGATTCACCGCGGAGACATCCACGGCGGAGGTGCAGGTGCATCCATCAGGCAAGTTTCTATATGGCTCAAACCGCGGGCACGACAGTATCGCGCTCTTCACAATCGACAAGAAGACCGGAATGCTGACAGCCGCAGGCCATACCTCGACGCAGGGGAAGACGCCGAGGAATTTTGGTATCGATCCATCCGGGAGATTCCTTTTCGCAGCCAATCAGGACGCGGGCGGCGTGGTCGTCTTCCGGATTGACGCGAAAAGCGGCAAGCTCACGCCCACCGGCGATAAATTGGACGTTCCCTTCCCGGTGTGCGTGAAGTTCATGCCCGCGGGCAAGTGATTCGGGTAGACTTAGTCGATATGCGGCTCTTGATTCTAATTCTCTCGGCGGCGTCCCTGCTAACGGCGGCGGACTCCAAACAACTTTTCAACGGCAAGGACCTGACTGGCTGGCGGATGGTGGGCCCGGGCAGATTCCTGGTGGAAGACGGGATGCTGAAGACCGAAGGCGGCATGGGGCTGCTGTATTACACGGGCCAGAAGTTCGGGAACCAGACAATCCACGTGGTTTTCAAGACGGCGAGCCCGAGAGCCAATTCAGGCGTGTATATTCGTATGCCGGAGGCGCCGGGAGATCCATGGTACGGCGTCCACAACGGCTACGAGGTGCAGATCGACGCGGCCGGTGACGACTGGCATTGCACCGGGGCGCTCTATTCGTTGAGCAAGGTGACCAAGCGCACGCAGAAACCGGGCGGCGAGTGGAACACCATGGACATCCGGATTGAGGGAAAGAAGACCACCGTGCTGCTGAACGGCGAGAAGGTGAACGAGTTTCTGAACGATCAGGCGGTCCCGGAGCGAAAGGAATGGTTCGAACCGGTGAGGGGCCCGCGCGCCGATTTTGGATACATCGGCTTGCAGAATCACGACCAGGCTTCGACCATTTATTTCAAGGAAGTCAGCGTCAGCCCCGCGGCGGCCGCAGGTTCACTCCCGCAGGGAGACCGCGACCGTGCCATGAGCTATCTGCATGCGACGCGGAAGCAGTTTGTGGATACGCTGGCCGGCATCAGCCTGGAACAGTGGAATTACAAACCGGCGCCGGATCGCTGGTCCGTGGCGGAAATTTCTGAACATATTGCGCTGGCCGAGGACAACCTGTTTCAATTTGCGATGGGTGGGCTGGCCAAGCCGTTGGCCGCGCCGGAAACCAAGGTGGACGATAAGCGCATCATCGCCGGCATGACGGACCGCAGTAATAAGGCGAAGGCTCCGGAGGGTTTTGTGCCGACCGGACGGTGGAAGACGAAGGACGAAGTCCTGCAGCACTTCCAGCAAAGCCGCAACCGGAACATCCGCTACATCCAGACGACTCCGGAACCTCTGCGCGGATCGTTTCTGCAAGCGCCATTCGGAATCATTGACGTCTATCAGGCGCTCCTAATGATCGCGGCGCACAATGAACGTCATCTGGAGCAAATAAAGGAAGTGCAAGCAAGTCCGGGATATCCCAAGCATTAACTTAAAGGAGAATTACATGAAGAAACCGCTGAATCGCCGCTTGGCCGCCATTGCTCTGGCGGTCGCCGCTGCCGGAGGGTTGGCCGTATCTTTGGCTAGTGCCTCAAACCAGCCGAACATGGATAGTGCTCTTGCCTCACTGCGCTCTGCCCGAACGGCGCTGATAGAGGCGAAGTCAAACAAGGGCGGACACAGAGTCAAAGCGATTGAGCTGGTGGATGCCGCTATTGGGGAAGTCAAGAGGGGCATCGAAGCAGGCGAGTAGCCAGCCGAGATTTAAACGGTGAAATTGAATGAGGTCTGCGCCGCGTTGGTAATCGCGCGGCGCAGACTGCCCTCTTGCCCGTCGACCCAGGAGAGTTCGTGCATACAGTTCTCAATTTCGCCTGAATCATTCCGTTCCCGGGCGGCGGCAAGAAGCTGCCGGTAAATATAGATAGCCTCGGCAAGCCTGCCTTCTCGATTCAGAAGACCGGCGGCACAGTGGCCCAATCTAGTCGCGACCTTCCAATTGGAAACCAAGGCCCACGAGAAGGCTGAATCCATCTCGGCAAGAAGTGTTCCGCATGAGCCGGGCTGCGTTCCCCACTTTGAAAATGTTTCGGCTACTGCCTCGGCGTGCCGGCGGCGATATTCGTCTTCTGGTGGCGCCACGGCGGCCGCGCCCACACGGTATCGCAAGCCGGCGGCATCCACGGGGTCGATCCATCGCGAGGCCATCAAGCTGCGGTATGCCTCTTGCGCCTCGGCTTCATCAAGCCTGGCGATGCGCGTTGCCAATGCCAGCAGGCGGCAGACTTGCATCGCGTTCCTAAGCTCGCGCGCGGTAGGACTCAATGCGCCCACTTCCAGCGCCGAGTGTTGGATTGACTCAACAGGGATCACCGTCGCGCCAGGCAAACCGGTGGCTTCCGCCGATCGGGTTGTCACCAGCACGGAAGCCCGTCCACCACCGGCAGTGGCGATGGGAAAGCCATCGGCCACATCGTCGAGCACCAGCAATACACGCCGTTCCTGTATCCCGACGCCGATTCGCGCGAATGCGTCCTCACCCTGATTCCCGAGCGAAACACCCATATGCGCCGCCAGTTCTCCAGCGATGGAAATCTCAGTCCGTCCGCCACACTCAATCCATAGAACGTCGCGGAAATGGCTGCCCGCGGCGCGGACAAACTCCTGCGCCAGAGCGGACTTCCCGCTTCCGGGCGCAGGGTTGGCAAGAATTACTACACCCGCTTCATCCACCAGCGATTCCCACATCAGATCAAGCTCAGCGCCGCGCCCCTGAAACCAGGGTAGGCGGGCTGGGCTGAAGTACGGTTCGGTCCTCCCCGTCAAATTGGAGATCCAGTGGGTCAGGTCACGCAAGGCTCGTTGCGGACTATCGGAGTAGCGGAAGAAATGCTTGCGTTCGAGTACCGGCGGACATTTGCACGGCGCTATCGAGATCAGGCCGAGAGGCGGCAAAGTATTTGATTCCCGATGGCGCAAAATCGACGGCCACTTGTCGCGCGTTGCGGCAGAGGGCACCGAGGACGGCGAGAGCAGCAGCAGGATAGCCGAGGAGTCCAGGCCTTGTTCCCAGACATCCTCAACTGTCTCGCCAACGCCTAACTGCCCCAACCGG
>JANXXV010000215.1 GCA_025350445.1 Bryobacteraceae bacterium
CCTTCCACGGCGCGGGAGATGAACTCATCGGCCTGCGGGTCGAGCTTGCCCTTATACTGCCTGGAGAGAAGCTGCGTATAGCTGGTTACCATACGAAGCGGCTCCTGCAGGTCGTGGGACGCGGCGTAGGCGAAATGTTCCAGATCCTGGTTCAAGCTTCGTAGCGCCACTTCTGAAAGCTTCTGTTGCGTGATGTCACGGGCAACCGTGGACGCACTGATCACTTTGCCGGAGATATCGACAATTGGCGAGACGGTCAGCGAGACCGAGATGGTCCGCCCATCTTTCGCGCGCCACTCGGTTTCGTAGTGGTCAATGTGCTCGCCGCGGGAGATACGTTCAAGAATGCCTACGCTTTCGCCGGCTCGTTCCGGGACGGCTAGGATTGAACTGGGTTTGCCAATCACCTCAGGCGCCGAATAGCCAAAGATGCGCTCCGCTCCGCGGTTCCAGCTCTCGATGACAGCGGCGAGATCCTCACTAACGATCGCGTCGTCGGACGATTCCACGATGGCCGCTAGCCTTGCCTGCAGCTCCTTGGCGCGTTTACGCACGGTGATGTCTTCAATCGCCAAAAGAATCAGCGGGATCTTACCCTTCTGCTGCAGGATCTGGCGGGCATTGAGCAGCATCATCTTGCGCCCGATGACAGGGAAATCGTGCTCCACCTGGAAATCTTCCAGCGCCTCTTTCTCCGGAAGCACTTCGCCGAGCAAACGCCGCAGCTCCGGGATATCCCACTGATGATTGCCGAGTTCGTAGAGGAGGGTGTTTGGGGTTTCGTTCGCAGTAACATTAAAGGTTTTGTAGAACGATTCGTTCGCCGACTGCACGCGCAGGTCCTTGTCCAAGACCAACAATGGTTCGCGAACCGTATCCACGATGCTTTCGGCGAAGGTCTTCGCGTCTTCGGCGAACTGTTCCACTTGTTTTAGCTGCGTCACATCTGTGAACGTAATGACGACACCGTCAATCACATTATGGACAGTGCGGTAGGGCAGGATGCGCAGCAGGTAGTGACGCCCCTGCGCTCCGGCAAGATCGCGCTCCCGCATCGCAAGAGTCCTGAGCACTTCCGTAATGTCGTCGACAAGGCCGGCGTCGGCAAATTGCGCGGCAAGGTCGGTGATCGGCCGGCCGACATCGCCGGCAATGAGCCGGAACACGGTTCCGGCCGCCGGTGTGAAGTTGCGGATGCGCAGGTCCGAATCGAGAAAGATGGTGGCTACCTGCGTGCTGTTCAGCAAATTTTGCAGATAGCTGTTGGTGTGATCGATTTCGGCAACTTTGCGGTTAAGTTCGGAGTTGACAGTTTCCAGCTCTTCGTTGGAGGATTGCAGTTCTTCCTTGTTGCTTTCCAGTTCTTCATTGGTGGACTGGTATTCTTCGTTCGCCGATTGCAGTTCCTCATTGGTGGTTTCCAGCTCTTCATACGCCGCTTGCGCGTTGTCCTGGGCAGTGCGAAGTTCCATTTCGAGGTGCCGGATTGCAGCTTCAGAACCGGCATCGAATGCTTGTGAGCCTGTGTCCTCCTGGCTGCGGGCGGGGGTCTCCTGAAACACGATCATGTAAAGATTCTCTTGTTGAAACTCAGTGAGCGGCTCAATGGTTAGATCAACGTGACTCAATCCGCCATTCATGTGAAGAGAGACGTGCTTCTGAGCGGCGCGCTCATTGGCAGTCACCGCCTGATGAAGACACGTTCGCAACGGAATCCGGACGCCTTCCCGCGCCATGTTTACCACATTTGTGTCCGGGCTGCCTGTCGGCTGTTCGAGGTATCGGCTGATGGGGCCGGAGAAGTATACCGCATCCCCGGTCTCCCTGACGATGACGCAGGCCGGACCGTGCCGCTTCAAAATGGCGCGTTCCAACTGTTTCGGGAGATTTCGGTCGTCCACTTCAAATTGGTTATGACCGGACCGCTTTGGGCGGCTAATTCTGTCTAGTGGAAAATTAGCCAGGCGCAGCAGGACGTCCTTGCGCTGAAAAAGCCGGTTCTTCCTATCTATCGGCCCGAACAGTTCCTCATGAGCCGCGGCACTCTCTGAAGGCCCGTGAAACAGAAAGCCGCCGGGACGCAGTGCGTAATGGAACAACGGGATGATTCTTTGCTGCAGATCCCTTCCGAGATAGATCATTACATTGCGGCAAGAGATCAGGTCCAGACGCGAAAACGGAGGGTCTTTGATGA
>JANXXV010000223.1 GCA_025350445.1 Bryobacteraceae bacterium
GGAGGGGGGTAAACAGAAGATACAAAGCGAAGCCGGCGAGGGATGCGCGCATGAAAGACAGTCTACCGCGAGCGCAGGAACTTTGCCGGAGTTCCCGCTACTATGGTGAAGGCCGGTACATCGCTGGTCACCACTGAGCCCGCGCCGACGATGCTCCCTTCTCCAAGCGTCACACCCGGCAGCAGGATCGCGCCAGTGCCGAGGGACGCGCCGCGGGCAATGCGCACGGCACGGATTTCAAGCTCCGTGCGAATCACCGGTTCAGTGACGGGCAGGCCCGTGTGTTCCGATCCCAGCACTTTGCCTCCCGGACCGATAGCCCCGAAATCCTCAATCACCAGCGCGCGGGCGTCCACGAAGGCTTGTGGCCCGATCCAGGCTTGATTGCCGATCTTGCAGTATCCGTCAAAACGCCCGTGGATCTGGACGCCGTCGCCAATGAACACGCCGTCGCCGATATCGAACGTCTCCAGATGGGTGAAGCAGACAAACTGTCCGATCCGCAAACCATTGCCGAGACGCCGCGCCAGCGCCCTCCAGATGACACGCCGCATCATGGCGTCGAACTCGCCGGTTCCGGGAAAACGGTTGTAGAAGTCGCGCAGGTCCGCGGGGGATTGGGTGGCTTTCAGGTGTTCCGCCAAGCCCAACTCATAAGCGGGGTCGGAAGTCACAGCCCGCAGCGCGTGGGCCGCCGCTACAACTCGCGTATCTGACATGGATGACATTATCGCAGACCGGTCATTCCGGGGCCGCCAACTTAATCAGCGCGGCTTCGTACGTGCGCGTCTGGTCCGCCTTGCCCTGGCCGCGCAGGGTCGCGATGTTGTTGAGGAAAATGCGGATCAACTGGTCGCGATCGCCCGGACTCTTACGCGCGAACGCTTTGTCGAATAGCTGCCTGGCCCGCGCCCAGTCGCGTGTCCGCAAGGCGCGGTGGCCCTCGCGGTAGGAATGCGCCGCGTCCAGTTCTTCATTGGACAGTTGATGAACGGAGCGAGTCTCGATATGGCCGAGGGTCTTCCAGGCGACGCTGAAGTCGCCGATTTCCGCGGCGAAATCGAAGAATTGGATCGCCGTGCCCGCGTTGCGAATTTCGGTGGCGGCGGACCGGAGTTCCCCCGTGTAGGGCACAGTCCGCTTCACAAATACGGCGGCCGTGGGCCCGTAATACACCAGACGCCAGTCCGGCGACTTGAGAAAGTTCCGGCGGGCGGAAACATGCAGCAGGTCAATCAAGGCCACATCGGCCGGATAGCGCTTCAGAAAATCGTCGAACGAATCGCCCATTGAGAATTTGTATTGATCGTCGAACCACGCAAGATAAGGGAACGAGCGCGAATCGGTCATCACGCGGTACCGCGGGTAGAGCCGCCACAGAAGATAGCCGCCCCCATCGAACAAGTTGTAGAGACGATCGCCGAGGCGCGCGGAGGCCAGGAACTCCGCCTCCGGCGCCGGAAGCATGTGGCCGATGCCAAACCCCAGCCAACTGCCGTAGGAGGGATTGCGCCATGCGTCGGTAACGGCGCGCCCGCCGAGGAATAGGAATAGCGCTAACGCCGCCGCCTTTCCATACCTCGACCACGGCATTGCCGCTGTCGACGGCAGGTGTGCCAGGTAGAGGGCGCTGTAATAGAACACCACCGGCCAGAAAAACGTGGTGCGCAAGTAGACGATGAACAGCGGCGCGTAGATTGTGTTGATGAGCAGGATGGTCCAGTCGAATCGTCGCTTTTGCATAGCCAGAGTGACGAGGATTACCGCCATCAGCGCAAGCAGTTCCACGTAGTGTTGTCCGCTGGCGCCAGGGTTGAAAATCGACATGTACGCGTCGTTCCAGGCGGCATCCGGCCGGGGAGTCCGCCCGAATGCGTAATCTTCGATCAACTGCCACGGATACCGCCACCCATAGGGAGTAGCGAGTACGGCGACGCCGCACAGCGACCACGCGATCAGCAGGTGCCGATTGAGCCTGTGTTCGAGCGCTTCACCGATTGCCGCCGCCACGAGGAAGGGCGCCGCCAAGACGAAGGCGCCGTGCGTGTTCACCCAGACCAGAAGCAACAGCGGGACAAAGTACAGCCAGCGCGCGCGGCCGTCGAGCCGGTAACGGAAGAACAGCCAGACCAACACGTTGAAGAAGACCAGCGAAAAGATTTCCGGTTTGACGACGGTTCCGCCGAATGTCGCCACGAACAAAATCATGAGCAGCAGCCAGGTGAGGGTCGCGCGCGCGAGGCCGAGCCGGCGGGAGAAAGTCCAGGCCAACACCAGCAAACCCGCGACGCACAAATACCGGAACGCGAACATGCCGGTGAGCCCGGCCACCTGCCACAGCTCATGGAAGAACAGTTCGCTTAACCAGGCGCAATAAATCATGCGGTTGCTGGAGGGAGTCCAGGAGAAAGCTGTGTGGTCGAGGATCAGCGTGTGGCGTTCCAGCATCTGCCGGGCGTACGCCATATGCCAGAACAAGTCGCCGTCGAGGATCGGCTGCGCCAGACGGATGGCCACCACCGCCAACAGGAACAACACACAGAAGCCGATGACCTTGCGGGTTAATGCCAAATCCACCGGATGCATCTCTGGTGTCAGAGTACACCAATCGGGAGAGCGGACCCTCTGGACTCGCTCTTCGTCCGCTAGCCTAACGCCAGCCTCGGTTCATCGATCGCCTTCGCCTGAAAGACGAGACGCCGGCCGCCGCCATACCGGTCAGCGCCAGCCAGAACGACGGCGGGGCAGGAGTCGCCGGTGGAGTAGATCGTAAGTCCCTCGAAGTTCTGCCGTACGACAATGAGTGACGCGAATGAAAAACCGATTCAACTACGATGTGGTCGTCAAGGACCTGTTTCAACGGGACCACCCCAGCCTGCTGGACCAGCTAACAGGCGGGGTGAAGGTTCGGGAGTTTCTGAACTTGGAACTGGCGGCCGTCGAGGAGCGGCTGGCGGACCTGTTAATCCTTCTGGAGGACGGCACGATTCTCCACATCGATTTTCAAAGCAACAACGACCGCGACATGGCTTATCGCGAAGGCTTGTATGGCGTGATGGCGGCCTGGAAGTACAAACGGCGGGTCCAGCAGGTAGTCTTGTATATGGGTGCGCCGAAGATGCGAATGGACGACCGGATCGATATGGGGAGCGTCCAGGTCGCCTACCGGCTGATGGACATTCGGGAAATGGATGCCGCTTCCATGCTTCACGGCGCCAGACCGGCCGACTATGCGCTGGCCATGTTGGCGCGCGGCGGCACGGACCAGTTGCGAAAGATCGTGGAAGGCGCGAACCGGCTGCCGGGACCGGCGCGGCAACGCGCGTTGACGCAGTTGGCGATTCTGTCGGGGTTGCGCGGGGCGTCGGAACGTTTGACAATGGAGTTCAAGAACATGGGAATCAGAGTTGAGATCGACAGCAATGTCTTCCTGAAGGACATACACGATTCCGCCGTGGCCAAGGGAAGAGCCGAGGGTAAAGCCGAAGGTAAAGCCGAAGGCAAAGCCGAAGGTAAAGCCGAAGGTATGGTATTCCTGTTGCGCGATCAGCTGGAGTCCAAGTTCGGCAAGCTTCCGAAGTGGGCGGACGAGCGGCTTCGGAAGGCCACGGCAGCTCAAGCCGAGCGTTGGGCAAAGAAGGTCCTGAGCGCGGGCACGCTGGAAGGCGTACTCGGCAATAGATAGATCCGCGAAGCTCCGCTGTACGGCAACGAGTGAGGCGCCGAATGAAAAACGCTTCAACCGGGGTGTTGTCGTCAAGGACCTGTTTCAACGGGACCCACCCAAGTCTGTGTTGCAAGCCAGCTACTGGAAGACCGTAAACCGAGGCTGATCAGACGAGAAAGATCGCCTCAGCGAGTGGCCGGCGGACGCCGTTTTCATATATTGCCGGGAACGTCTGGACCGTACTGCCGATCTGCTCGAGAGCGCCAAGAGCCTACGCCAATGTGCCTCGGCGTTTATTCGGCAGGCTTGCGATTCCGGCGCCGCCATACCGGTCAGCGCCAGCCAGAACGACGGCAGTGCGGGAGTCGCCGGTGGAGTAGATCGTAAGTCCCTCGAAGTTCTGCCGTACGACAATGAGTGACGCGAATGAAAAACCGATTCAACTACGATGTGGTCGTCAAGGACCTGTTTCAACGGGACCACC
>JANXXV010000236.1 GCA_025350445.1 Bryobacteraceae bacterium
TGGCAGCGGGAACAGCGTTAGGGCAACAGCCTGCGCCCACAGCCGACTCGGTCATCTTCATCTGGCTTCCAGGTGGCGTGGCGCAGACTGACACCTGGGATCCGAAAAAGCACACGCCCTACACCCCGAGCATGAAGGGCAGTCAGCTTCTGGGTACCTGTCCTAACATTCCCACCAAAATCGACGGCGTCTCCCTGGGCAAGGGACTGGAAAACATCGCCTCGGTGCTTGATAAGGGAACGATAGTCCGTTCGCTGGTCAGCCAGACCAAGTTCGGAGCCATCCACCTGAAAGCCCAATACTACGCCAACACCGGCTATCTCTTCCCGGCTGGCGTGAAAGTGCCCAGCACAGGTGCGGTCGTCAGCCGTACCCTCGGCCGGCGGAATCCGAATGTCCCCGGCTACATCTACATCGGCCGTGACATCGATTCCAGCGACGAGGAGAAGCTCTTCATCAGCGAGTACCTCGGACCCGGTTTCTACGGCGTGAACTATGCGCCATTCATGATTCCGGAACCCGCCAAGGGCCTCTCCACGCTGAACGCGGTGAGCGGAATGAAGATGGACCGGCTCGACCGCCGCCAGGAGTACCTCAAGACCATCACCGGCCTGGAGCAGAAGGAACTGCTGACCGCAAACAAAGCCAGCGACTACGTCAAAGTGATGGAAGACGCCCGTGCCATGATGGATTCGCCGGTCAAGAAATCATTCGACTACTTCAACGATGAGAAGCCGGAAACCATCCGCGCCTACGAGCCCGACATCACCAGCGATGAGTTGATGGACAAGACGTATTACAACGGGAACCGCTTCGGCCACGGGCTGTTGTTGGCCCGCCGCCTTGTGGAATCGGGAGCCCGCTTCATTCAGGTGGAGTATCAATACGGCCCGTTCAAAGGCTTCGACATGCACGAGAACGGACAGCGGCGCATGGTGGAGATGAAACGCCAGATCGACAAGCCGATCGCGCAGCTGATCCGCGACCTGGACCAGCGCGGCCTGCTCGACCGCACGATGGTGGTGATTGCCAGCGAGTTCGGCCGCACCATCGCCTCGCAGCCCGCGGCAGGCCAGGAGCCCGATGGTTTCGCCGAGCGCCACGACGGCAGCCAATTGGTGATCGAAAACGAGAAGATGTACGGCTTCCACGGCCACTTCAGCAGTTGCAACAGCATGCTGCTCTTCGGCGGCGGCTTCAAGCGCGGCCTGGCGTATGGAAAATCAAGCCCGGAGCACCCGATGGTTGCGATCGAAAACCCGGTTGACCTGATCGACCTCCGCGCCACCATGTTTCACGCGCTGGGCATAAAGCCCGACAAAAACTTCGTGACGGAAGGCCGCCCGTTCTACGTGACGAAAGACGGGAAAGGAGTGCCGATCGACGCGCTGCTCGGTTGATCGGCTTGCGCTGCGCCTTCCAATATTCCCCAAACGGCAGTTCGGCGTTCAGCTCTCCCGATCGTTATTTGACAATCGAATATATTATGCCCGCGATTTTGCACAAACAAACCCAGGCGGAAGGAACCCTGAGTGCCCTTCCGCCTGGGTTTGGCTTTGTCTCGCAAATTCCCGGCCGTTTCGCAGGATGGCGAACGCTGAGAGTCCACCCCGCGTTCAAGGCGCCAGGCATAAGACCCGCCGCGCTACTTAACCAAGGACGGAAAAAGATTTCCCATCGAGGCATTGATTACTGTAACCATCCGACCAACGCGCGACGGACTGACTCAGCATCCCGGCCGATAACTGTTAGAGAGGCACGCACCGCGCTCTAATGCTTGAATGCCTCTTGAGACATCCCGACCTTATCCCGGATCGACTTGGCGTCAAGCTCAACCGGAATATTCATCATCCAGGTAGGTAGAGCGATTTCCCCGCTGACAGGCGCCAGCATCTGGTTGGCTGATTCCATCATCCTGGACGCCGCTTCAGTGTTTATTTACCCTGCCCGCACGAACGCCGCCGGTAGCGGCAACCACCGGCGCCTCTACAGGAAGTAATCCTTCACCTTATCCAGCAGCCCCTTCTCATGCGGCTCATTCTCAGCCGGCAGCGATTCCCGCAACTGCTCGAATAGCTTCCTCTGTTCCCTGGTCAGCTTGGTCGGCACCCGCACATCAATGTGCACGAACAAATCCCCGCGCCCATGCCCATTCACGTTCGGAACGCCCAACCCGCGCATGCGAATCTTGGAGCCCGTCTGGCCGCCGTCGGGAATCTTAACGCTCTTCAGCCCGTCAAAGGTCAGGATGTCAAGTTCGGTCCCCAGCGCGGCCTGCGCCACATTCACCGGCACAGTGCAGTGCAGATCGTTCCCTTCGCGGTCGAACACCGGATGCTCTTCCACCTTCAGCACCACAAACAGGTCGCCGTGCGGTCCCCCGTTGGCGCCGGGCTGCCCCTCGCCGGTTAAGCGCAATCGCGTGCCTGTATCCACACCGGCCGGAATGTTCACCTTCAACTTACGGTCGCTGCGGATGTAGGCTTCGCCCTTACACTGGATACACGGACGCCGGATCAATTGCCCGCGGCCGTTGCATTGCGAACACGTTCGCCGTACGGAGAGGAAGCTCTGTTGATAGATCACCTCGCCCTTGCCGCGGCACATGGGACACACCGTGAGGCCGACCTGCGGCTCGGCGCCCGAAGCCTTGCAGCGCGAGCACGATTCCATGCGCGGCACCTGAATATCGGCGCTCATCCCGCGCATCGAATCCTCGAACCCGATTTCCAGATCGTAGCGGACATCCTGTCCCCGCTGCGCCCGCGTCTGATTCGCCCCGCCCCGCCCGCCGCCGCCGAACAGGTCGTTCAGGCCGAAAAAGTCGCCCAGAATGTCGCTGAAATCGGTGAATGCTTCCGGATTGAAACCAGCCGCGCCACCGGCGCTCTGAGATAATCCCTGATGCCCGTAGCGGTCGTAAACCGCACGCTTCTGCGAGTCGCTTAAGACGCCGTAGGCCTCGGCCGCTTCCTTGAACTTCTCCTCGGCCTCGTGGTTGTTCGGATTGCGGTCCGGATGGAATTGCAGCGCCAGCTTGCGGTACGCCGCCTTCAAGACGCCGTCCTCGGCGCCCTTCTCCACCCCCAGAACTTCGTAGTAATCGCGCTTGGTCACGTCCGCACCGACACCTTCACCATTGCCGGCCGCAGTAACCTGCCCTTGAAGTTGTAGCCACGCTGGTATTCATCGAGAATCGTGTGGTCTTCCACTTCACTGTTCTCCACCTTGTCCACGGCGTGATGGGAATGTGGATCGAACTTCTGATTCGCCGTTTCGATGGCCTCAAGCCCGAGCCTCTTCAATGACTCTTGGAGACGCTGATAAATCAGCTCAACACCCTTCACGAACTCACTCGATTCCGGTCCCGCCGGAGCCGACTTCAGCGCCCGCTCAAAATCGTCCAGACTCGGCAGCAATGCACGCACCGCTTCCATGCTGGAGTATTCGGCGAACTCCATCTGTTCGCGCTGCGCCCGCTTGCGGAAATTCTCAAACTCCGCCTGCCGCCGCATCACCAGGTCTTGCAACTGGTCGCGCTCCGCCGTCAACGCGGCCACATGTTCAGACGGCTCCGCCACCGACGCAGTATCGCCGGAACTCACTTCTTCTTCCATTTGTTCACTCACAGTTTTTAGCCTATCAGACCTACGCCTGAACGCTTTGAAATGCCTGGCCCACATGAAGAACCGCGGAGATCGTCCTTTCGTAATTCATGCGCATGGGGCCCATCACCGCGATCTT
>JANXXV010000256.1 GCA_025350445.1 Bryobacteraceae bacterium
GATTCGCTGATAGGTGCCGCAAACGCAGAGGTTTCCCAGCTCAGACGTGATTTCGGAGCCATGGTGGCCTGCCTGCATCGCGCCGGCCACGGCCATGATCATCCCTGACTGGCAATAGCCGCACTGCGGCACCTGGTTTGCGATCCACGCCTTCTGCGCCGGATGGCTGCGATTAGCCGACAGTCCTTCGATCGTCACTACCTTTTTGCCAACGGCGGAAGAAGAGTCAAAGACGCAAGAGTGTTCGGGTTGTCCATCGATCAGGACGGTGCAGGCTGCGCATACTTCAATGCCGCAGCCGTACTTCGTCCCGGTAAGTCCGATCAAGTCGCGGAGAACCTAAAGCAAGGGCATGCTCGGGTCACTGACTGCGACGGAGTAGTCTGTTCCATTAACGTTCAGATTAAGTGTGCTCACGCAAATCCTTTCCAGATTGAATTTGACAAAATTGCGGGCGAAAACAGCACAGCCCTTACAGTACTTATAGTACTAAGATCTATATAGTACCAGTACCTACAGTCCTAGTCAATTGGTGGTTTTGCTGAGAAGTTAGTCCTGGAACCTTAGTTGTGCTTTTGCCGCTCAAAACAGGTGAGTTCGCTACTCCGGCCTCGCCCATTTCGATCGCCTGATTTGGCCCACCTGGAAACTAAGTTTGCACAGTCCAGCCGGGACCTGTTAGGACCCTCCGGCGGGAGTGGCGCCTGGCGACACCCGGTGGGCGGCGCCGTTTAGGCGGAACGGACGCTGGAGTGCCCAACCCGCGCCTCCCCAGTGATCCTCAACTTGGCGGCATCCGGCATAACTCACCGCAAGGTGATGGTCAAACTATTCGGTTTCGACGATGCGGCGCGGCCCATCGGGCCGCGCCGCATCGGTCGCGCCGCTGCAAAACAAAAAAGCGGGGCGGACGCCCTTGGCGCCTGCCCCGCTTTGACTTTCCGAACCGTTGAAACCGTTTACGTCGCGATATCGACGCCCATGCTCCGGGCGGTGCCCTTAACGCTGTTCATCGCCGACTCCACGCTGAAGCAGTTTAAGTCGGGCATCTTGATCTTGGCGATCTCTTCGATCTGTTTCATCGTGATCTTCCCGACCTTGGTCTTGTTCGGCTCGGCCGACCCCTTGGCGATGTTGACGGCGCGCTTGATCAGCACCGGCACCGGAGGCGTCTTAGTGATAAACGTGAACGAACGATCCGAGAAGATGGTGATGACCACCGGAATGATCAGCCCTTCCTGATCTTTCGCGGACGTCTTCGCATTGAACGCCTTGCAGAACTCCATGATGTTGACGCCTTGCGGACCGAGCGCGGTTCCCACCGGGGGCGCCGGCGTTGCTTTCCCTGCCGGGATCTGCAGTTTTACGCTTCCTGTAACTTTCTTCGCCATTGTTTTTCCTTAAATCCTCTAAGTCTTTTCCACCTGCAGGAAGTCGAGCTCCACCGGAGTCGCACGTCCAAAAATAGTAACCAAAACCCGAAGCGTATTGCGATCCGAATTCACTTCGTCCACCTTGCCGGAGAAGTTCGTGAACGGCCCATCCACAATTCGGACATTCTCATTCTTTTCAAACGACATCTTCGGACGCGGCCTCTCCGCGGCGGTTGCCTGGCGGTAGAGAATCGAGTTCACTTCATCCGAGGTCAGCGGCACCGGATTGTTTCCGCCGCCCACAAATCCGGTGACGCGCGGCGTGTTCTTCACCGCATGCCACAACTCATCGTTCATATCCAGTTGGACCAGAACGTAGCCGGGATACAGCATACGCTTGCTGGTAACCTTCTTCCCGTTGCGAAGTTCCACTACTTCTTCAGTGGGAATTAACACTTGGCCGATCTTGTCCGCGAAACCGAAAGCTTCGCCGCGGCTGCGCAGCGAATCGGCTACCTTTTGTTCGAATCCCGAATAGGTATGGATGATGTACCAGTGCTTGGTTTCAATCTCAGGAACGGGCTCTTCCGCAACGGCGACGGCGGCGCCGGAATCTCCCGCTGCTACTTCGGCCTCCGGCTCCGGGTGGGACCCATGGTCCGCCACCGGCTCCGGCGTCTCTGCCTGCTCGTATTCGAATGGATCGTGATCTGCCATGGAGTCGCCTACTTGGTTAACGAGTCGAATAGCTTGGTAATACCCTTGCCAACAATATAATCGACAACCTGGAAATACGCAGC
>JANXXV010000584.1 GCA_025350445.1 Bryobacteraceae bacterium
CTTCGGCAAAGACGGGACGTTCAGCTTCGACGCCCTGGTGCAGCGTTACAATTCGGACCTCGCCAACGGCCTGGGTAACCTCGCCAGCCGCACGCTGAGTATGATCCACCAATACCGCGCCGGGTTCATCCCGCCCGCCTCGCCGGACAAGAATCTGCAACCGGCCATGGACGAAATCATCGCTGCGTTCGATAAGTTCGATTTCTCGAAAGGCCTGGAAGCCATCTGGGCCATGATCTCCGACGTGGATAAACTCATCGTCGAACGCGCCCCATGGAAGCTGGTTAAGAGCAAGGACGACGGCGCGCAGGATCAACTCGACGATACTCTCTATACAGCCGCGGAAACTCTGCGCGTCGTTACGGCGCTGCTCTCTCCGGTAATGCCGCGCGCGGCAAGGAAGATCTGGTCGCAGTTGGGCATGATCGAACCGCTGGATACGGTGAAGTTCGCCGATCTGAAATGGGGCGGCCTGCCCCCTGGACAGAAGGTGGGCGAAGTTTCCGCCATCTTCCCGCGCCTGGATGCGAAAGCCGCCATCGATAAAATGCTGGAACTGGAAGCCGCGGAAACCGCAAGGCAGCGGGCATTATTCGGCAAGGGTCCAGAGCCCGAGGTCGAAGCCGCGCCGGCGGTGCCCATCGCACCCATCGCCGAAACCATCGGCATCGACGATTTCATGAAGATCGATCTGCGCGTCGGCCTGGTGTTGTCCGCGGAGGTAGTGAAAGGGGCGGACAAGCTGCTGCATCTCAAAATCGATATCGGCGAACCGCAACCACGGACAATCCTCGCCGGAATCGCCAAATTCTACGAGCCGGAAAAACTCGTCGGCCGCAAAGTGGTGATCGTCGCCAACCTTGCGCCCAGGAAAATGCGCGGCATCGAATCGCAAGGCATGATAGTCGCGGCGTCCATCGAAGGCGGTCCGGCCGTGCTAGCGGGCTTCCTCGAAGACATCCAGCCCGGAGCGCGGCTGAAGTGACGCTGGTCGATTCCCACTGCCATCTGGACGATACTCAATTCGACACAGACCGCGAACAAGCCATCGACCGGGCCGTAGCGGCGGGCGTGAAGCAGATGCTCGCCATCGGCACCGGGGAAGGCCCGCCCGACCTGGAAGCGGCCATCCGCCTGGCGGAGACCTACGACATCCTGCTAGCCACCGTAGGCATTCATCCCCAATACGCGCTAACCGCCGACAGGCAAACACTAGACCGCATCCCCGCATTACTGCGGCATCCCAAGGTAGTCGCAGTGGGTGAGATCGGCCTGGACTACCACTACCAGCCGATTCCGAAAGACGAACAATTCGCCATCTTCATCGAACAGATGCAGATGGCCCACGGCGCGCGCAAGCCGATCATCATCCACACCCGCGACGCCTGGGACGATACCTACGCCCTTCTCAAGCAGCACTGGCGGCCGGCGGGGCTGCCCTGCATTCTGCATTGCTTCACCGGCGGCCCCGCGCAGGCAAGGCAAGCGCTGGAGCTCGATTGCTACGTCAGTTTCGCCGGCATCGTCACCTACCCGAAGGCAACCGATGTGCACGAATCCGCAAAACTAATCCCGCTCGACCGGCTGCTGATTGAGACCGATTCCCCGTATCTGCCGCCCGTCCCATTCCGCGGAAAACGCAACGAACCGGCCCATGTGATCCACACCGCGCGCCGCCTGGCGGAGCTTCGCGGAGAAGATTTCGAGCTCATCGCCTCTGCCACAACATCCAATTTCCGGAGGTTGTGTTTGCCAGCATAGAAACACAACAGTTACACTGGGAAGTTCAATGGGATTTAGTAAGCTCGGGCAGTCCCTTAACGCCAGGGAGATACTGGACTTGGTCCAAGACGATCTACGCAAAGTCGAACGCGAGATCAGCCTGGAATCCATGGCCTCGGTATCGGCCGTCACCACCATCGGGAAGTACCTGAACTCCAATGGCGGAAAGCGGTTGCGGCCCATCCTGCTGCTGCTTTCCTGCAAACTGGTGGGCGACGCCGGCGACAGCGCCATCCGCATGGCCGCCGTGGTGGAGATGATCCACACTGCCACCCTGGTGCATGACGATATCATCGACGTGGCCGAGACCCGGCGCGGCAAGCCGACGACGAATGCGATTTGGGGCAACCACACGTCGGTGCTCGCGGGCGACTGGCTTTACATGCAGGCGTTTCAGATTGCGCTGCGGCTGCGCAACTTTCATCTTCTGGATATACTGATCAGCCTCACCCAAGCCATGGTGGAAGGCGAGCTATTGCAACTGGAGCGCATCGGCAAGATTGGAATTTCCGAAGCCGACTACATGGAACTGGTAGACCGCAAGACCGCCAGTCTGTTTTCGGCTTGCGCCAGATTGGGCGCGGTGGTGGGCACTACCGATGAAGCCATCGAACGAAAGCTCGGCGAATTCGCCTGGAACCTCGGCATCGCGTTTCAGCTGATAGACGACATTCTCGATTTCACAGCGCGCGAGACCATTCTTGGGAAGCCGGTCGGCAACGATCTCCGCGAAGGCAAAGTAACCCTACCGTTGATCTACGCCCTGGAGAGCGGCGATCGTGAAGGCCGGCAGATGGTGGAAACGGTGCTGCGGGACAGTAACTACGAGAAGGTGTCCGTGCAGGAGATTCGGAAGTTCATCGACCGCCACGACGGCATCGCCCGCGCCCGCCAACGTGCGGAGGATTTCGCGGCGAAAGCACGGGCGATTATCAGTGAGTTTCCCGATTCCCCTTATCAGCGGGCGCTGGCCGATGTGACGGATCTGGTGACGGAACGCGATCACTGACTCCGCGCCGGTTTGGTTGGCCCAGGACGGCGGACCCCTGGTCCGCGCGCGATCCCCTGATCGCTCCCGCTCGTATTATCTCGAAATCGCCGTGCGCATAATCCTGATTCGATCCTGCCTCGCCGTCTTCTTCGCCCTGCTCGCGTTGCTAACCGCGGGGTCGCATATAGCTTCCCTCATCGATCACTTTTTCAAGGTCCCATACGCGGCGCTGCCGGCAGCCGGCCCGTACGCGCTGGACGCAAGCCAGTTCATCATCGGTTCCCGCCGATGGATCATGCCAAAGGATCTTACCCTCACCCTCGATACCCAACACCGCGTCACACTCTCGAAAGCCGGACGCACCTTCCCGTTCGGTCCGCTCAAGAATTGCACCTCCGGTTCCGCCGGCGCGTGCTACGAATTCACCCCTGATCCCGGCGACCAGATTTCATTCCTGAAAAGTCGAAGCTGGCTCAGCTGGCCTACGCCATTCCAGTTCAGCATCCTGGGCGGTCCGCGGACATCCTGGCGCAGGCACTCCTACAACCGGCTCTTCTGGAAAAAGAGTTCAGGCGCCACAATTGAATTCGTCTGGCCTGACGAGCAAGGCTTCTACCCCGGCCATGGCTGGGCGGACGGCAACCTCGAAATTGCGCCGTTCATTGAAATCAAACCCGGTCCCGCAGCACCGCCTGTCTGAGCCCACCGGCGCGCGGACGGGCCGGATTCGCCAAGTTTTCAATTAAACCTAAAAACGGCAGTTCACCTTGTGATTTTGCCGTAATCCCAGCTTTTCGTTACCGCTCCCTGACGGTCACGGTTCAGTAAAATCAGTACGTTACCGAGCCGCGCGCGTCAGCGAGCGGTAACGAAGAGCAACTGCTCCGCACCTCACCAATCTGGTGACAAGTGTTTTTCTCGCATCGGCTTGATACTCAAGACGTTGACCGAATTGCCGCCAGTCAACTGCCGTTTTTAGGTTAAATTGCGCAGCGTCATCCTGCGGACAATACACAGCAGCACGCCAGCCTGGAATCCAACGGCAACAGGCCCGAACCCGTAACCGCGGGCGCGGTCTACAAACCCGCCTGCAGCTATCGCACTGGCTCAAGCCGCTTCGTCGTTTCTTATTCAGCCAACTTCGCCCGGTAGATTTCCCGCGCCCGCTTCAAATATTCGAGCGTCGCGGCGCGAGTTTCCGCCGGGTCCACCATGAAGGAGCCTTTTAGATCGCCACCGCCGCTGACATCCTCAATCAACCTCTCTACGCGGTCCAACAACGCCGCCGCATCCTTCCGCAAGACCGGCACGGGTTGCTCTCCCTTCCACGCGTAAACTGGCGAGGAATGTGCCGCATCG
This sequence comes from Bryobacteraceae bacterium, assembly GCA_025350445.1. The sequence continues at coordinate 4,133 of JANXXV010000584.1, forward strand.
CATGTATTGCCCCGGTTTTCCACCCATCTCGCGGCAATCCAGGAGCTCTCATGGATTGTCAGTTTGATAGACCCGCGATAAGCGTAAACTTCCCCTGCGGCCGCCGTAAGATTCACAACGTGAACCTCGCCGTTCACCACAATTTCCATCTGCGATACCGGACGCGGAGACAGCATCTCCACGCTTGCCTCCAACGCCAGTGGAAACCGTGCGCCGCGAATGGCGTCCCCCGGCTCTTTGCCATTCACGCGAAGCATCAGCATTGGACCGGTGGTCACAAACGACCGCCCGGCACGCAAACCTTCCACCCATCCACGCGCCGAAAGTGGTCGCCCGGCCTTTACATAGACGCGGCTCCATCCGGGCGGCACCGGATGCACTCCGCTCGCGCTGCCCGCCGAAAGCCGAACGGCGAAACCTGAATTCAACAGTGCCGAGTACATGTCAAATCCAGACTGCACGAATCCCGCGCACGAGGGCGAATACTCCCGCAGCATTCTGTCAGGCCAGGCGCCCCACGCGCTGCGGTAGCTCTCCGTCCGCCAAATGTGGTTGTTTACCAGGCCCAGGGTTTTGAAGGCGCCGACCGCGGCCAGCGCCGGCATTTCCAGCGACGTGGCCTTTTCCGAATCGGACACCCCGCCCGCGCGCGCCACCGCCTCCCCAAACTTTGCCAGCGGATACTCCAGCGCCACCGGTTTTCCCCCCAGCCACGAGGCCAGCAGCGCGGACGCCCGCGGCTCCAACTCTTCGTTGAGCACCGGGAAGAACCTCCCCGGACTGACATGGAACGTTCCTTCGCTATCGGCCAGCGCGAGAAAACGATCGAGATCGGGATCTTGACTCTGTTTCTGGTTCGTTCTCCACTTCGAAATCGGAATCGCCACCGTCAGGTCTTCCGCGCTCATCAAAGCACCCAGTTCGGTCAGGCGGCGATGGACGTGCATATCCGCGGAATACCAGCCTCGCGCCGCCATGCTGGTCCAGCGCCGCAGCTTGATCGTCCGCTTCAACTCCCCGTTCGAGGGTGCGGAGACCTCGAAGGTCCGCGGCAGGTATTCCTTACCCCGCTCTACCGTAATGCGGTAAACTCCTTGCGCCGGTTCCAGCGAGAACGTCCCTTCAGGCGGGACGAAGTGGCGTTCCGAAATGCCATCCGGACGGACGTTGTCATATCGGATTGTATTCGCCGGAAACACTGCCTCGCCGCGTGAGTCAATCAGATAAACGCGCGCAGGCACCGCGGCTCCATTTTCATCCTCGATGCGGACCGACAAAATTCCCCCGTACGCCCCGGTTAACGTAGTGAGCATCAACAACACTTCGCAAGCGATCTTCAGGTTGCCTCCATCCTAAATAGTTTATAGTGTCGCCCATTTCACCGCAGGCAACGCAGGCGTATCCTGCCAGTGATGCTCCGCTCTGTCACTCTATACAGGATTGCCGCCGCCCTTTCCGCCGCCACAAATCCGAATTCATCTACTAATCCTCGCCCTTCCCCTCCTGCCACGACTCCGCAAGTGTAGAAACCGCTTCCGGCGAATTTCTCGCCGCCTGGTTCGGCGGCTCAACCGAAGGCAAACCGGACGTAGCCATCTGGTGGTCCCGCAGGTTGGAGGGCGAATGGACCGCGCCGGTAGAACTCGCGCGCGAACCCAACATTCCTACTTTCAATCCCGCGCTGTTCTTTAGTGCCGACAAAACCCTCCGAATGTATTACAAATTCAGGCCCTCGTCCAGCCAGCGGGCCCGAGCGCGCTCCAGTCGGGACGCGGGGCCAAACCTGGCCGCCAGGGGAATCCCTGCCTGCGGGAGCCATAAGGCCAATCAAGAACAAGCCGCTGACGCTTCAGAACGGCACCATCGTCAGCCGAACATCGGTGGAAAGTTATCGGGCCTGGACTTCCTGGGTGCAGCGAAGCGCCGGCAACGGCAAGACCTGGTGTCCATGTTCGTTGTGATTACCGGTACGCCGGATACTAACGAACCGGCAGGGTCAAAAACTTTACCTGAAAAGGCGCCACGCGTGTCCTTGGCGAGGGCGGCGATGCCGCATAAGAGCAGAAATGTGGCGATGCGTTCGCATAATTGCTCCTCCGTTCAGATGTGGATATCATCTTTCACATTGGACCGGCCATGTGCCTTTGCAGCCCATGAACCTATCTCGAAGAACATTTCTCCAAGTTGCCTCCTTGGGCATTGCTCAAGCCCGGGTAAGAAGCGCAAGACGTCCCAACATCGTGCTGCTGCCGGCTGGCGATATGGGCTATGAATGCCTCAGTTGCTACGGCAGCACGACGTATCGGACGCCTCGTCTGGATGCGCTCGCCGCTGACGGAGTCCGGTTCACCCCTTGCCTATGCGCAGCCTTTGTGCACGCCTACGCGCATGCAGTTGATGACGGGCCGGTATAACTGTCGCAACTGGCGGGCATTCGGGGTGATGGACCCTAAGGAAGTTACCTTCGGCCACTGGATGGGCGCGCAAGGCTATAAGACCTGCATTGCCGGCAAGTGGCAGTTGTACAGTTACAATCAGCCGGATTATCAGCTGGAATGGTGAGGCAAGGGCGAACAACTGAAGGACTCCGGGTTCGATGAATACTGCCTGTGGCGTGCCTGGCAGGCCGAAGACAAAGGGTCGCGCTACGCCGATCCGGCGTTTGACGAAAACGGCCGGTTGAAGACGCTCAAAGGGAAATACGGTGAGGACGTTTTCAGTGACTACGTCAATCGCTTTATGGAACGCAATCGCAATGAGCCGTTCTTTGTTTACTACCCGATGTTTACTACCCGATGGTGTTAACGCATCACGACAGAACTGCCAAACTCCAACAGCGGCATCGACGCCGAAGCGCTATCGACGGAAGGACGTATTCTTTTCGTCTACAACCACAGCGGGAAAGGAAGGTCCCGGACGAACCTCGCCGTCAGCCGCGACGGCGATCGCTGGAACAATTTTCTGACACTCGAAACCGAACCTGGCGAGTTCTCCTATCCGGCCATCATTCAAGGGATCGGACGGCAGCGTGCAGGTCACCTACACCTGGAACCGCAAGAATATACGGCATGTACATCTGCCGCTGGACGGGATTCGGCAATAATTCTGTCCCGAACTTGGTCCAGGTAGTCATCGGTAACGTTGAAACTTGATAGAAATAAAGGGGTAAGCGGAAAATACATCATTTCAGGTCTGGTCGAGTCTCACACTTCAGGAAAGTGTCAAGCGCCTTGCATGTTCGTTATCGAGCAACAACGCCCCGTACGGTAAAGCCCGTAGTACCCGCATATTTCTATTGACATCCCCCCCTTTCGGCATTAAGATTTTGTTTCAAGTCCCCATAAAGTAACTGACAACTTCACGAAAGTGTACAGAGGTCCCAGCATGACCTTCCAGGTTGGCGAGAAAGTGGTTTACCCGAATCATGGGGTAGGTACCATCGAAAATATCAGCACCCGGTCTTTCGGGTCGCAATTTGAGCGGTTCTACCTGCTCAGGCTTACGTATAAGAGCATGACGGTAATGGTCCCGTTCTCCCACGTGGGCAATGTCGGTTTGAGAAAGGTCACAAAGGCCGGCGAAATAGCCCGCGTCCTTCTGTTCCTGGCAGCTGGAAAGTCTCAATGTAACGGAGACTGGAAGAACCGGTTCAAAGAAAACACGGAAAAAATGCGCGTAGGCGGCCTGCTTGAAACCGCCGAAGTTCTGAAAATGCTGCTTATTCTTCAGGCCGACAAACCGCTCTCGTTTCGCGAGAAGAAGATGCTGGATCGGGCGCGGCACATGCTGATCACGGAGATCTCAATTTGCCGTGCTCTTTGCGAATCCGATGCAATTGATCTCCTGCAAAAAGCCTTAGCTAAGTCTTCTCTGAATTTCCCCCTTCCTCTGTAAAGTTCACCGCATGGCAGTACCTTTATTCCGAAGGTACTGCCATAACCGAACTCCCGCCTAGGTATTTAACCCTACCAATTTCGTAAGTTAGCCCCTTGTTTCCGTAAACTTAGGTACTTAATCGTCTATCTTTTTGCGGGGATTTGATTACACTGGATACAGAGGGAATAGGTCCGCGAAATGCGCTGTTTACAGTGCGGAAGCCAACTCGCGCTGTTGAAGAAGTTCACCGACGGTGAATTTTGCTCGACCGATCACCGGACCTTTTTCTACGACACCCAGCAAAAGCTGATCATCGAGCGCCTTGCCGAATCTGCTCGTAAACTGAAGCGGCATAAGCTAGTTACGAAGCAAGCGGAAGCCCTTGTAACTCCACCTGCTCCACCTCCGGAACCGATTCCAGCAGCGAAAGTCGAAGACCGTTTCCCGCCGTTCGCGGTCCTGTTACCGCTGCCGGTACTGGACGCCTTAGTTGTCCGCAATCACCCCTACGAACCGGCCTCGGGCTTTGCCCCGACGCCACCGGACTTGCTGCTTATCCCCCCTACTTACCGCCGCGTGCAGGCGAAGCGGCACGCTTTGCTGGCTGGTCTGATGCCTACTTTCCTGTCCACAAGGTCGTGGAACCGGCGAAAGCAGATTGAAGTCAAGCCTGCGGCCGCGTCCGGTATGCAGCCGCTTCTCCCAAAAATTCCAGGCCTTCGGCGGTTGGGTTCCGTGGGTATCGGCATGGCAGCCGATGTCCCCGGCAATTTTGACAAAACGAACCCAATCGGGGCCCGGTCGTTCGGCGAACCGAACCATTTTGTGGGCGAACTGTCCGGTTTTGGCAGAATGATTTCGCAACCCGAAGCGTCGTTAAGCGAGAAGAATGAGACATCAAATGTCCAGGCGCCGGGACAGCTAATCGGATTAACCGTTCCGCAACCGTCCTGCTTTGGAGCCGTATCCGGAGTTGGAGACACAGCCGGGGTTGTACCCGCCGCTCAAAATGCCCGCCCGGCGCTTCCTGGTCTTGTCACGCATCCGGTTGATTGCAATGGTTTAAATGCGATTCGAAACCCGTTCCGAATGCGCCCTCGCGGCCCGGTCGGGGATTCCTCCGTGGCTCAGTTTTGCACAATCAAACCCAATCCAGTGGAGGCTGGCCAGGCCAGTCTTAGCGCCTCTTTTACCCGTTCCGTTCCAAAAATCGAACTACTCGGGCCTGCGATCCGCAGCCGTTTATTCCGTCCCCGGCCCTGCGGCGGGGTTCTTAGCTCCATGATTTTGGAGATGGAACGGATCGAACCCAAATCCGGGGCGATGTCCGCCGGCAGCCTCTCGATCCCCTCGCTCGCCACCGTGGAATCGCCCACATTGATTCCGGTTTTCCCTGGCCGGTTCTTTCACATGCGGGCCCGCGGGCCAGTGCGGGACCATACCGCTGCCGGCTCCGCCTCAGCCGGGACGGCGGACCTGGAACCGTTTGCGGCTGCCGTTCGACGACCGTCTTATCCCGCGGATTTGGCGGGTAATTTCGCACCTTGCTTTCTGGATCGCGGGTTCCGCATGCGCCCGCGCGGAGCCGTGGCCGCGCGCCACCTGCCGGAGTTTGAAACGATCGTTTCCGTTGCGGTCGAAAGCCCCGCTCTCCAATCCTCCAAACCATCGTTGTCCACCTCCATCGTGGGAGATTATGCCCCGGTATTTGTAGACCGGGGGTTCCGTGCCCGTCCTCGTGGTCCGGTGCAGTCGCCCGGATTAGCGGAATTCGAGAGGGCGCTTCCCGGAGATCCGGCAGCCTTCCTCTCGCCTCCGTCATTCGGCTTACTTCCGCCGGCCCCGATTGGGGAATGTTCTCCGAAACCCGTCCGGCGATTCTACAGGATCGGGCCGAAGGGTCCGGCGCTGTCGGCTTCGTTATACGCGCACGAGTCCATTGCGGAGGGCTTCGATGAGCCCCTCTTGTCGGCTCCCGCACTGGCTGGCTTGCCGTGTTCCATCGTTGGAGAGTTTAGTCCCACCCCGCTCCAGCGGTTCTTTCGGGCGCGTCCGCGCGGACCGGTGGAAGGAAACGCCCTGGCACCGATGGAACGGATCGCGGCAGGTGCTTCGGCCGAGCTGGTTTCCGCTCCGGCAACGGGGACACTGCCGGCTTACCTGATTGGGCAATGCGCGCCGAATGCGGTGGTGCGGTTCTTTCGGGCGCGTCCGCGCGGACCGGTGGACGTTCCGTCGATTTCCGCTTATGAAGAGATTGTACCGGGGCCGCACGCGGCGCTCGTCTCGCCTCCATTGACCGGCACCATGCCGCTTGGCGCAATTGGGGATTGCGCGCCGGATCCGTTGAGCCGATTCTTCCGCGCCCGTCCACGAGGCCCGATAGACGCAGTTCTTCCGGCAATGGAGAGGATCGAGGCCGGCGCGGCTGTGGGTCTGGCTTCGAAACCCGCGAGGGGCAGTTTTCCCACAGTTTCCACGGAAGAATGCGCCCCAAGTCCAGTCATGCGGTTCTTCCGGCCCCGTCCTCGTGGTCCGGTAGACCGAAAGACGCTCGGGCTGATGAGCGATGCCGGGTTCGCGGCGGCAATGGAGTCCATGCCACTTCTTGCCGCTCTGCCTGCGTCGGTCGTCGGCGGACTTGCTCCGGTCCAATTAGATAAGCCCTACAAAATGCGGCCGCGCGGGCCGGTGCAGGCAAGCCGGCTTGCATCATTCCATCCGGTTTCAACCGGGGAAGCGGCGGCGCTGCCGCGCGCCAGCCAAGTGCCTCCGTTGAATGTCCTGGACGGCCCTGCCTTCGAGCCCCTCTTCCTCAACCGGTTCTACCGGGTACGCCCTCGCGGACCGGTGCAGCCCGGGTCTGCGTTGTATGAGGCTTTGACCGCCGGCGATCCGGCGTTGCTCACGCCCACCGCAGCCCTGCCGTCGATGCCGGCGGTACTAATGCGTCAGGCCAGAACTTCTTCGAGGGATCGCGGTCCGCGCATGCGCCCCCCAGGGCCGAAGCCGAATTCGGGAACGCCGAACTTCGACCGGCTCGACGAAGGCGGGGAAGATGCCAGAGTGCCGCACGCTTCGATGGCCGGGCTGCCGGACGGGGTTCTGTCCGCGCCGGAGGCGCTGGCCGGATACTTGCAATTCGCGCCGTCCGCCGTGGAGTTCGCCCCGGTCAAGCCGGCTCGGATGATACCGGTGTTGTCTCCGGCCCAGTGCGAACTTATTATTCATCCGCCTCTATTCTTCGCGGAGATGATTGTCGATTATCGTCCATCACTCGTGGAGATCCGTCACGCATTTGAGGAAACGCACAAGCCGTCCTGGTTCGGGCGTCTCGCCAGGTTCTGGAGCGAGGCCAGATGGGATTTGAAATGGGCCACGGCTGCGGCGCCGATTCTGCTGGGAGTGTTGATCCACTCGTCGATTACGGGGCTGCCGGCTTCCCGGCATCTGGCAAACGTGGACGTGGCCGCGATGTTGTCGAATCCGCTTCCGCCGTTGAAAACCGCGGTCAATGCCAGATGGTCCGGTCTCCGCCATGAACTTGTGGGCCGGGCGGCGGTGGATTTTCAGGAAGATTTCACCAGGGGGCTGCGTTTCTGGACCGGCGACGCAAACTGGAGCAATTCCTGGACGTATGACATCCATGGCGGCGTGAAGCCCGGTACGCTGGCGATCTACACTCCGAGCATCGGAATGTCCGACTACGACGTGGAGTTTACGGGCGGGATCGAATCGAAAAGCCTGGGATGGGTATTCCGCGCAGCCGATACGAGGAGCTATTACGCGGTGAAATTGACGACCATCATTCCCGGCCCGATGCCCACGGTCGCCCTGGTACGGTCCGCGGTGATCGATGGGAAAGAAGGGCCGCCGACGCAGATTCCGCTACCGTTTCCGGTCAGCAAGGATCAGGTCTACCGGGTTCGGATGGAAGTGAGCGGTCAGTTTTTCACCGTATTTGTCCAGGGCCATGTTGTAGCCTTCTGGTCCGATGAGCGATTGCGGACCGGAGGCATCGGTTTCTTCAGCGCCAAGGGTGAACAGTCGAGACTGATCGCGGTAAGGGTGTCACATCAATTCGACGCGCTGGGAAGGCTCTGCGCATCTCTCGCACTAGAAGATAAGGCAGCGAAACAATCAGGAGTGAGCACGAATGAATCCCAAAAATAGAAAGCCCGAGGAAGCGAACGGCAAAGCCGTCAACGGAGGCGCCAACGGCCAGAGCAGCGCGGCCGGCGCACTTGCGAAGGCGGTTTCCTTGCATCTGGAAGGAAAGCGCAAGGAAGCTCTGCAAGAGCTCAAGGGCGCCATTGCGAGCGGCGGCGACAGCGCGGAAGTGTACTCCGCCATCGGCCACATACAGTTCGAACTGGAGCAATACGATGACGCGGCCAAGAGCTACACCCGTCTCTTGACTCTGGAGCCGAAGCACACCGCGGGGAACTTCAATCTGGCTGTGTGCCTGGAAAAGCTGGGCCGTTACGATGAGGCTTCCGAGCGTTTCAGCAGCGCGCTCGAACTGAACCCGAACCGGCCTGAGGCAAGGCTCGGCCTCGCCATCTGCCTGTTGCAC
>JANXXV010000364.1 GCA_025350445.1 Bryobacteraceae bacterium
CTGCTGGCAAGGAAGACAGTGCTGGAAGAACAGGGCTACTCTACCGCCATTGCGAACTCCGGAGAAGATGGCATCGAACAGTTCGCCGGCGGCAGCTTCGACCTGGTGGTTACCGACTACAAGATGCCCCGAATGAACGGCGCCGAGGTAATCGCGCGCATTCAGGCACATCGGCCGGGTACGCCCACCGTTTTGGTTTCGGGCATGGTGGAAGCGCTTGGGCTAAACGAACAGAATACCGGGGCCGATGTAGTGCTCGCAAAAAGCAATAATGAGGTTTCGCATCTGATCCGCGCCGTCAACCGCCTTCTTCGCGCCAAGATACCGAAGAAGCCCGTTCGTTCGCAGTCGATCGCCGCGAAGGCCAGGCACAAGACTGTCTAAGCATACACTGTAGGCATGTCGCATCGCCCGATCTTGGCCGCGTTTTTCTGCACTGCCTTGATGGCCCAACCAGTGAAACCGCTGGCAAAGCCACTCAACGCGAAGCCCATTGCCGCTGCCGGCGTGTCCTCGCGCGAGAAACAATGGGTGCAGCGATCCATGAAGCTGATGACGCTGCACGATCTTATCGCGCAGTTGATTGTGATCACCTCCTACGGCGAGGCTCCCAGTTCCCGTTCCGCCGCTTATCGCGATTTCGTTCATCAGGTGCGGGACGTTAGAGTAGGCGGCATAATTGTGGTGAATCGCGTGGTGAATGGATCGGTACGGAATGCCGAACCCTACGCCATGGCGTCGTTTCTCAACCGCCTGCAGAGGTTCGCGCGGGTTCCCATGATTGTCGGCGCGGATTTTGAACGCGGCGCTTCCATGCGGGTGTCGGGAACCACCAAGTTTCCGCACATGATGGCCTACGGCGCCGCCCGGGATCTGGCGCTTACTCGATACCTTGGCGCGGCAACGGCCCGCGAAGCGCGTGCGTTGGGCGTGCAATGGGTGTTCGCCCCGGATGCGGATGTGAACAACAATCCCGATAACCCCATCATCAACACCCGTTCGTTCGGCGAGAATCCGCAAGACGTAGCCGCACAGGTGAAGGCGTTCATCGAAGGCGCTCATTCCGGCCCGAAAGATCGCATTCTGGTAACCGCAAAACATTTTCCGGGGCACGGCGATACCAACGTGGACAGCCACATGGGAATGCCGTCCATCGGGGCCGATCGACTGCGTATGGATGCGTTAGAGCTGGTTCCGTTCCGCGCGGCCATCGCCGGCGGAGTGGATGCGGTGATGACTGCGCATGTATCTGTGCCCGCGCTGGAAAAACTCGAGATCCCAGCCACCATCTCCCCGGCCATTCTCACCGGACTGCTTCGCAAAGACCTCAAGTTCAACGGCCTGATTGTAACCGACGCCCTGGACATGCAAGGTCTGAGCCGGCAGTTCCCGCCTGGCGAAGCCGCGGTCCGCGCGCTTGAGGCGGGCGCGGATGTACTGCTGATGCCCGCGAATCCCGAGGAAGTGATTCGCGCCGTGTTGAATGCCGTACGCGATGGGCGGCTCACGCGAAAACGCATTGAAGAGAGTACGGCGAAGATGCTGACCGCGAAAGCTCATGTTGGACTCGACCGCACCAGGTTTGTGAATGTCGAGGAGATCAGCGACGTCATCGAATCCCCGGAGGCCGCCGAAAAAGCGCAGGAAGCAGCGGACCGCGCGGTGACGCTGGTGAAGAACAACGACTCGCCCGTGCCGTTGAAGAATCCGGAAAAGGCTTGCTGGTTTATTCTGACCGAGAGCCGCGGCAGCCAGCAGGGGCGGCGTCTGCAAGATGAATTGCTCAAACGATCCAAAGACACCCGCTTCGTTGTGCTCGATCCAATCGCACCCGCGATTGAACTGGAGCAAGCCGTTCAAAAGATGCCGGACTGTGAGACCAACGTAGTGGCGGCGTTCGTGTCTTCCAGCGAGTACAAAGGAAAGATGGCCATGGCCGGAAATTTCCCTTCGCTGGTCACAACGCTGCTGAGCGCCAACACTCCGCTGGTACTGGTGGCTCTGGGCAGCCCGTATTTATTGCGCAGCTTTCCCGGCGTTGCTGCGTATTTGACAACGTACAGCGTTGCCCCTCCTTCAGAGGCATCCACTGTGAAGGCGCTCTACGGCGACATTGCCATTACCGGCAAGCTCCCGGTTACGATCCCTGGCCTTGCCGCCTACGGCGACGGCATCATTACCTCGAAGCGATGACGCAAGTGCTCGCGCTGGCCGACGACCTCACCGGCGCATTGGAAGTAGGGGCGAAGTTCGCCGGCGAAGGGGTCGCGAGTGTAGTTACAACGGATGCCGCATTCCAATGCACCGTGCCCGTGATGGTGATCGACACCGAAACCCGGCATCTTGCCCCGGCGTTGGCCGCGGCGCAAGTCACGCTGGTTTTGCAGCAGGCGCACAGGCGTGGCGTGACGCTGATCTACAAGAAGACGGATTCCACCTTGCGCGGAAACATCGCGGCCGAACTGGAAGCCCTCGCCGGATTCTACGGCGTCCGCGTAATCTATGCTCCTGCCTATCCCGCCATGGGACGGATCGTGACGGATGGCCGATTGTATGTGAACGGCGTTCTATTGGAGCACACCGGTTTTGCGAAAGACCCGCTCAATCCCATCACGGACAGCCGCGTTCCCGCAGGCATCTTCTGTGACGTGGAAGAAGATGTGGCGGAGGCTGCCCGTCACATTCTGCAAGCTGCACCGCCAAGCCTGGCAGCGGGGACCGGCGCACTCGCTGGAGAGCTTGCGCGGCGAATGGAAATCCAGCGCGGCGCGAAACTCCCGCTCCCGCGGATACGGTCTTGCCTCGTCATGAACGGCAGCTTGCATGATGCTTCCGCGCGCCAGATCGAACATCTTGGGGGAGACGAAGCTTGGACCGTAGTGCAATGGACTCCGCAGGCTGGCCAATCCCCGATAGAAATAGCCGACAAGAACGGCTGCGGAATTCGCGACGCTCTAAAGCGCGCGAGCTTCGATGCGGTGTTGGTCTGCGGCGGCGATACGGCGTATGGGATGCTCAAAGCTGTTGGGTTTCCGCCAATCAGGCCGGTGGGAGAAGTGGTGACCGGTGTGCCAATATCGAGAATCGCCATCGGCGGCCGCGAGATATATCTCATCACCAAGGCCGGCGGGTTTGGAGAAATAGACATCTTGACTCAGATCGGAAAGAAGCTGCATGGATAAACTTTATGGCATCACCATGGGCGACGCCAGCGGCGTTGGCCCGGAGATTTTGCTGAAGGCCTATCAACAGGGCGGGATCAAACATCCGTTTGTCGTCTTCGGAGATATCGCGGCGCTGGAGTTCTACAACGTGAGGCTTGGTTACGGCGTGAAGTTCGGCACAGACGGAATGAACGTCATCGATCACGGCGTTCTATCCCGTGAAGACGTTACGCCCGGAGTGCTGAGCAAGAAGTCTGGATTTGCCGCTCGCGAGTATGTAGTCGCCGCAACCAAGGCTGCACTCGCGGGCACCATCTCGGCCATGGTGACACTGCCGATGAACAAGGAAGCGACGCAGTTGTCCGATCCGGCGTTTGTCGGACACACGGAGCTGATCGGCGCACTATGCGGCGTCTCAGACGTTACCATTATGCTGGCTTCCGAACAGCTGATCGTAACTCACGTGAGCACGCACATGTCTTTGCAGAATGCTATCCATGCGGCCAAGAAAGAGCGCATCTGCACCATTCTCCGGCTGACTACCGAGGCGGTAAGCAAACTCAAGTCCAACCCCCGGATTGCGGTGGCGGGCCTGAATCCGCACGCCGGCGAGAACGGTTTGTTCGGCAGGGAAGAGATCGATGAGATTCGCCCGGCTGTCGAGTGGGCACAGGCGCAGGGTATGCCGGTGGATGGCCCCTTCCCGCCGGACACAGTGTTCTACATGGCAGTGCGCCAGAAGAAGTTCGACGCGATTGTCTGCATGTATCACGATCAGGGGCATGTGCCGCTGAAGCTGCTGGACTTTGAAGGCGGCGTGAACGTTGCGCTCGGGCTGCCGATTATTCGAACGTCGGTGGACCACGGAACCGCGTTCGATATCGCGGGGCAGGGAATTGCATCCACGGTCAGCCTGATCCGCGCATTAGAGTTCGCGGTTAGTATGAACGGCCATTGATCTTGAGGTTCTTTGCCAGGCCCGAGGCTTCGTTGGCCGTGATCTCCACCTGGTTTGGATAGAACTTCATTACGAATGTGTAGTGGTTGATGTTGGCGATGAAGTTGAGGTCAAGGCGAAACTCCTTCTCTGTTATCCAAACTCCCATGGCGCCAATAGGAAGTTGTAAGGGACCATTGGGCGAAGTTCGATAAACGCCGTCCATGCCGATGGGGACCGTCAAATCGTTTCCCAGGAGTGTCAATTTCACGTCGCCCGGGCGGAGCATGATCTTCTCGAGCCGGATCGCGTTAGGTTCAAGCCTGTAGTTCCGATCGAAGGATGAGATGCCTGTTATGCCAAGCTGTCCCGGTTTCGGGGCGAGCGCCGCGGCCTGCGACTTCGACCGCAATTGGCGGTACGCATCCGGATTCGGGGCCAGCGGTTTGTCCGATTTAATTGACTGGAAAATCAGCGGCGTGATCTTGCTGCCGTCATATCCACCGCCCGTCATCACGACAATCATGTCCTGTTCGGGCAGTACCATGATTCTTTGCCCGCCGCGCCCGAATGCTTCGAACCACCGCGGCTGTTGCTCATTGTAGAGCCACCATCCGTATCCATACCCCACGTTGGGACGCGCATCGGAGTGGTGCGCAATAGATCGCCTAACCCAATCGGCGGAGAGGATCTGCTTGCCATCCCACTCGCCGCCATGTAGATAGAGATAGCCGATCTTGGCAAAGTCGCGCGGATAGAAATGGCTGTTGCCCCATCCATGTGTAATGCCTTGCGGATCGCTGGGCCATACGATGTCTTTGATGCCAAGCGGCTCGAACAGGTACTTGCGTCCAAACTCCAACTCGCTGGTATGTGCCGACGCGGAGACGATGGAAGAAAGCAGATGAAACCCCGGACTGCAATAGCCGAACTTCGTGCCCGGATCGTACTTCACCGGCAGATGCGTCGCGTAGTCCACCCAATTGGCCGCGAGCTTCATCTCCGCCAGTTCCTGTTCACCAGGCTTGAAGCCGCACTCCAGGCCGGGAGTCATGGTCAACAGATTCTCAACGGTGATCTTGGAATCCGGGAACACCGGCTGCGGCGTTTTGATCAGCCCCTTGTCAACGGCCACGCCAACAATCGCCGACGTGATGCTCTTGGTAACCGAAGCCGCATCGTGCACCATACCAGCCGTGAATGGGTAGAAGTAGCTATCGAGAACCACGTAGCCGTGACGGATCACCAGCAGGCTGTGAAGACCCGCCGGACGCTGATCGATCGCCTGCGCAAGCACCTGGGAATCGATGCCCTGCGTTTCAGGCAGCGCTTCCCGCCAGCCCTTCGTCGGCCAGAAAGTCTGACCGTGCATCACACCGCAAAGAGCCAACGAGGCAATCCAGATCTTTTGCAATTTCACACTCCCCAACGATCCCTATCAAGGTCCACCGGATCGTCAACCTTCCGCATCCACGCCTTCAGCTTCGCATTCAACTCGCGAACCTCCGCGTGATGTTTCCCGTCCGCCGCAAGGTTCACCCGCTCCAGCGGATCGCTCCACAAATCGAACAGTTGGGTGTTCTTCACACCATGGGCATTGTACTGAATTAGCTTGTAGCGGTCTGTGCAGATGCCGCGCTGCACGTTGCGGTAGGCAAAAAACAGAGAGTCCCGCTTCGGCGCGCGGCCCACCAGGCTTTGCGTCTCCATTGTCTTCGGGATCGGCAGTCCGGCAAGCTCCAGCAGAGTCGGAGCCATGTCGGAGATGTAACAGAGATCGTCGCGCCTGGTGTTGCGCGCAAGTCCCGGACCGCCGATCACCAACGGCACGCGCACGCTGTGATCGTAGAGATTCTGCTTACCCATCAAGCCGTGCTGACCCACCGCCAGTCCGTTGTCTCCGGCAAAGACTACCACTGTATTTTCGCTATGCCCGGATACTTCCAGCGCATCAAGCACGCGGCCGATCTGTTCGTCCACTTCGGTGATCATGGCGTAGTAGTCAGAGAGTTGATCCTGCACGTTCTCGCGCGTGCGTGGAAACGGAGCCAGCAACTCATCGCGGACTTCGAGTTCGCCATTATCGAACGGATGCACCGGGAGGAAATTCTCCGGCACCTTCATGGTGCTGGCCGGGTAGGAATCCTTGAACCGGCTTGGAGCCATGCGCGGATCGTGCGGCGCGGTGTAGGCCAGATACAGCAGGAATGGCTTCGCGGCGTTCTTCTGCCGCTTCAGAAATCCGACAGCCGAATCGGTGAACGCCTCGCTTGAAAACTTCGAGGCTTCCCGCATGTTGCGAGCGTCATACTTGCCGGAAGGATCGTAGTGAAACACGGGCGTGTGCAGATGATCGGCCATGCCGCCGAAGAAAATGTTGTCTCCATCGGCGAAGCATCGCTGGAACAGCGCGGGCCCGTTGTGCCACTTGCCCGTGGCGAAGGTGTTGTAGCCGGCCTTGCGGAACAGTTCGGGATACAGATCGAAGGGCCGCGCGCGGGCGGGGTTAGGGAAGATGATGTTGTCGGTGACATGAAACAGTGTCTGTCCGGTTAGCATCATGCCGCGGCTGGGCGCGCAGACTGCCGGGATGCTGCCTCCCATGATGTGGGCCTGCGTGAAGGTGACGCCCCGCGTCACCAGCCGGTCCATGTTCGGGGTGCGGATGTCTGGATTATTGACGGCATGAAGCGTGTCGAAGCGCTGATCGTCGGTGAGGATCATTAGCACGTTTGGCTTCGCGGCCGACTGTTGGGCGACTGCCGTAGCTGTAATGCCACAAAGAAATTGTCGTCGATTCATGAAATTCGCAGGCCTTGCGTTACAATGGTGATCGGCACTCCGGCTGAGTGGCGAAACTGGCATACGCAACAGACTCAAAATCTGTCGTCCTTCACTGGGCATGAGGGTTCGACCCCCTCCTCAGCCACCATCTTTCAGACCATTTAATCCCCAGACCAAATAACAACTATACGTCTGTGCAATCCACGCAGGTGTATTTTGCGATTTAATAGTGTAGGCGGCTATCGAAACGCCTGGAGGTCCGATGAATAAGCCTTCGCTTGTTTTCGGCTTGATCCTGACTACCGCAGGTTTTGCGCAACAACCTCAGCCAAGCGCAACCCCGGCCCCGCAAACCGATTCGGCATCCGCTAAGAAGCCCGGTATCATTGCAGGCAGTGTGGTTAATGCCAAGACAAACCAGCCGGTCAGAAGAGTGAACCTCACGCTACGTCCGTTCGGGGTAACTGGAACCGTTAGTGCCGGATCGGGCCCAGTGCCGCCCGCCGCGCCTTATGCCGCGACGACGGACGCCGAGGGCAAATTCCGCATCGAGAACGTCGATCCCGGCAGCTATCGAATGAGTGCGGAGCGCCAGGGGTTCGTCCGCCAGGAGTATGGTGCACGCCCAAATTCAATAATGGGGACCACAGTCACCGTTGCACCCGCGCAGGAGCTGAAGGATCTCAACTTCAAACTGGTTCCACATGCCGTGATCACGGGCCGCGTGCTCGATGAAGAAGGCGAGCCGCTCGCGCATGTCCAGATCCAGGTGATGGCTCAGCGGTTCTTTCGAACAAAGCGGCAAATGATGCCGGTGGGCGGTGCCCAAACCAATGACAATGGCGAGTTCCGCGTGGCCGATCTGGCGCCAGGCAAGTATTGGATTAGCGCAACCTATCGCGCCCGGGCAATGATGTTCGGCGACGCGCCTGCGCGCAATACCGCTGATAAACCCGAAGAGGAGTACGTGGCAACATATTTTCCGGGCTCAATTGACCAAGCGTCCGCCCGCCCTCTCGATGTGCAAGCCGGCCAGGAGATGCCAGGGATCGACATCCGGATACAAAAGACACGCGTGTATAGGATACGCGGCAAGGTGACAGGCACGCCGCAACCTGTCCGAAACGTGCGGCTGGTCTTGCTTCCACGCGACCAAGCCGGCCTCATGGGATTTTTCGGCGGTGTGGGCGCGATGGTCAAAGAGGACGGCACCTTTGAGATCGGAGGCGTCCCACCGGGATCGTACTACGTGGCGGCTTTTCCGATGCAAGGTCCACAGAGCGTTTCCGGGAAGGTCGCGGTAGACGTAAGCCGCGAGAATGTTCAGAACGTCACTCTCACGCTGGGAAGCGGCATGACGTTGAACGGCAGCATCCGAATCGATGGCGACGCACAGCAGCCGGAACAGGCACAAACTAAGAAGACTTCACTCGGAGCTGTCCGCGTGCAGCTTTCCGTCATTGAGGGTCTGCCGTTCGGCAATTCGGGCGGGACGGTGAAAGACGACAGCTCGTTCATCATCGAGAATGTGGGTCCGGACAGATACCGGATTCTCGTGCTGAATCTTCCGGAAGGTGCCTGGCTCAAGTCCATTCGAGCGGGGGATCAGGAAGTGCTGGACACCGGGTTAGATCTGAGCTCGGGTGTCTCTGGCGCAGTGCAAATTACGCTCGGTTTCGGGTCGGGCCAGATTAGCGGCAAGGTTCAGGATGCCAAGCAGCAGCCTGCACAGGGCAGCATGGTGACGCTGTTGCCAAACCCGATGAAAGAGGACCGAAACGACCTTTACCGCATAACTTCAACGGATCAGAATGGTCAATTTACGCTGCAAGGGGTGCCCCCAGGCGAGTATAGATTGTACGCCTGGGAGGATATCGAACCCGGCATCTATATGGATCCGGAGTTTCTCAAGCCGCACGACAGCAAAGCGCAGAAGATCACCATAAAAGCGAACGGC
>JANXXV010000401.1 GCA_025350445.1 Bryobacteraceae bacterium
GGTGGTACGAGCCGGATAAGTCGAGAGGCTTACGTCCGGTCCTGTGAGAGGCTCGGGGTGCAAATCCCCGGGCCTACCCGGCGTGCCGGGGCGCAATCCCCGGCACTCGACCTGATCCCCTGCCTCGGCTTCCCGGATCAACGGCAGCAGCCAAGTGGATGGCCGCGCAGCAGGGGGCGCTGCCGTCCTGACATTGCCCGCAGTTCCCGCGCAGGCAAACTATCTACGGCGATCACCTCGCACGGGCCCGGCCCGTCACGCTGTTCCGGGCGCCTGAATCACCACCAACATCCGAGCCTTCCGGTGCGCGCGAAAATCCGCTCGCGCCGGCTTAAACGTCGAGCCCATCGCGTCCAACGTGAATCCGCGGCCCTGGCCTTCCTCCATCCAGGCACGCAGGAACGTGTCGATCCCATTCTTCCCGGCGCGATTTTCGATCTCGCGGACAAAGACTCCAGATCCGGCCTGTCCCTTTACCCAGCCGCGCGCCGCCAGGTCCTGATAGGCCGCACTTACCGAATTTGGATGCACCTTCAAAATTTGGATGCACCTTCAATCGCCGAGCCAGCTCTCGCACGCCGGGCAATCGCTCGGCCGGCCCGATCCTCTTGCTGAGAATTCCAAACAGCAGTTGTGCGCTCAGTTGCTCACGAATTGAAATAGCGCAGTGGCGTGAAATCCAAATCCGATCCATTGAGGTCCAGCGTCAATGTTATCCGGTATCCTCAAGCCTGGTGCGTCTTCCCGATCCCCTCGGCAATCAGATCGCGTACTCGAACCAGCCCCGCCCGAAAGTTCTCCAAACCCACGGCGCGTCCCCGCTTGCCGGCGTACAAACAACCGGCCACCTTCCGGTCCACCACAATCGGAAACAGTGCAAAGGCGCTCGCCTCCAGCGTCTTCGCAAATCCCGACTGCCGATACCGATCGTCCCGAGCCCCGTCTACCAGCACGTCCACCTTGCTTCGCAGCGCCGCCGAGACAGGCCCTTCTCCGCGGTCAATCGGAAAATCGAAGCGCCCTAAGATATTCCCGCCGGAATCCCCGCTCACCAACCGGCCGCGAATCATCGTGCAGTCTTCGTTCACCAGGCCGAAAATAACCACGTCGAAGCCAGCCGCCTGCACGCCGTCCAAAAGTTGCATCAGGAATGGAGTAATCAGAATGCCGCCCGATTGCAGCTCGCGCGAAGCCACCTCCACCGCCGCGTCCAGAGACGGCCCGTATTCCAGATTCGATTCGGCAAGTTGCGCCTGCCGCTCAAGCCGCAACAGGTCAACCGGGATGCGCAGCGCCGTCAGCATCTGCGCCGTCTCACTGTTTGCCGCTCCAGCCAGCCGCTTCAGATCCCGCAGCGGGATCAGCGTAGCCCGGCCGTGCGGATCGATTATCGTCCCCAGGTGCATCGACTCAATCCCGGTCCCCTTGCGATACAGCGCGTCCGTCATCTGTTGGCCGTATTCGGCAATCGACGCCAGGCAGCGCTCCAGCGGCGCCGAACCGGCCGCTCCCGGACCGCCAAGGCACAGTCGTACACTCGGCGGAAGATTCCACGCGGCCGCGATCTCAGCGCCAATCACTTCCCACCGGAAACTCAACACCCGGACACACGCCGCTTGCGCCGTCAGCTTCTTTGCATGCATCGCCACAATAATGTCGCTGTACTCCTCCGGGAAATGACAGGCGATCAACACTTCACCCAAATTCCGCAGCAGGGAACAAAGAAAGGCCTCCTCCGGACGCGGATAGCCGACGGCCACCGCCACTTCGCGGCCGTGAACCGCGCTAATCACCGATAGCACCATCAGCTCGCGCAATCCAGGCGAGCGGTTAGCGAAGTGTTCTATGTAGCGCACCGCACTCACCCTGCTGCGGATCGTCTCCCATCCCAACAGCGTCACCGCATGCGCCACCGTCACAATCGGGCGCCCCGACCGGTTATATAGAACGGAGTTGGCCGCTTGTAACATCTGCGACGTCAAGCCCACGTCTTTCAAAATGATTCGCGAAAGCTGGCTGGAACTGTTCTCAAGTTGGTAAGTGCCGGCGATCAGCTCCCCAGCGTGTAAACGAAACGGAGGGATCACCTCGTTGGCCGCAATATGGGCCAGACAGGCCCGCAGCTTGGCTTCCCGGGTCGACCGCGGCGAATCTGTTATTGTAGAGGTCACGCCTTCTTGTCATTTCGGCAATTTCGCCGGAGATTTGAGACGGCTTGCAATTCGATAACCAGTTTGTTACACTTTTGTTTTCACCTGCTGTTATGTGGCGAACCAGTGCCACGTCACCTTGGGAGGCGGAAGGCGTAATCGCTGTATGAACGCTGGAAGCCGTTTGTACCAGTTGAGGATTTCATGAGTCAGAAACAAGGTAAGAAATTTTTGTCTGCCGCCGGGCAGGTTGAGTCCCGTGCGTATCAGCTCGAGGAAGCCGTCCCGCTCGTGCAAAAGATCAAGTTCGCCAACTTCGATGAAACTGTCGAGTTGCACATGCGTCTCGGAGTCGATCCGAAGCACGCCGACCAGATGGTCCGCGGCACTCTGGTTCTGCCGCACGGTCTTGGAAAGAAGAAGATTGTGCTGGTGATCGCATCGGGCGACAAGATCCGCGAGGCGCAGGAAGCCGGCGCCGACTTCGTGGGTGGGGAAGATATGGTCGCCAAGATCCAGACCGAAGGCTGGACCGCTTACGACGCTGTGATCGCGACGCCGGATATGATGCGCTCGGTAGGTAAACTCGGTAAAGTGCTCGGGCCCCGCGGCCTGATGCCCAACCCGAAAACCGGAACCGTCACCCAGGATGTCGCCGGAGCAATTCGCGAAACCAAAGCTGGTAAAATTGAATTCCGCGTCGACAAGACCGGCGTCATTCACGCCCCGGTTGGCAAGGTTAGCTTCGAGACGCCAAAATTGCTTGCCAACGCGGCCAGTTTGCTCGCCGCGGTGGTCAAGGCGAAGCCCGCCGCCGCCAAGGGCAAATACGTCAAGAGCGTCACTATCTGCTCCACCATGGGTCCTGGCATCTCGCTCGATGTCAGCTCGTTCAACGCGAAGCCGGTTGCCAACTAAGGCTTCGGGAACTTAACCGGGGACATTATCAATGAAGAAAAAATCCGAAAAAGAAAAAGACCTCGACGCCTTGCGCCAAGAGTTGCGGCAGTCGCCCAACATCTTTGTCACCGGCTTTGAGAAAATCACCGTCCAACAGGACTTCGAATTACGCAAGACGGTGAAGCAGGCGGGCGGTAAGTATCAGGTTGTGAAGAATAACCTTGCCGCGAAGGCGTCTGAAGGGTTGCCTTCCCAGGAGTTGCTCGGCGCTTTGAAGGGCATGACTTCCCTGGCATATACAACTTCCGATCCGGTGGCGCTCGCCAAGGCCCTCACCACCTACGCAAAGGCGGTTCCCGCTTTCACCTTCAAAGCGGGCTTCGTCGAAGGCCGCGCCGTTGAGGTCAAAAGCATTCACGAACTGGCCAATCTTCCGTCGCGTGACGAACTTCTGTCCAAAGTATTGTGGCTCATTCAATCTCCGGCGCAGCGCCTGGTTACTGCGATGAATGGAGTGGGGCGGAATCTCGCCGTCGTGGTGGATCAGGGTGTCAAGGAAAACAAGTTTAGCAGTTAGGCTTTCGGTTTCAATTTCAGTTCTTAAATTATTGGGAGTGTAAGGAAAATGGCTGATATCAACGGTATTGCAGAACAGATTCAAGGGCTGACGCTCCTCGAGGCGTCACAGCTCGTCAAGTTGCTCGAAGAAAGGCTCGGCGTTTCAGCCGCTGCTGCCTCGGTTGCGGCGGCTCCGGCCGCGGGCGGCGCGGCCGCTGCTCCGGTGGAAGAAAAGACCGAATTCACCGTGGTCCTCACCGCCGTGGGCGCAAACAAGATCAACGTCATCAAGGCGGTTCGCGAAGTCACCAGCCTCGGCCTCAAAGAAGCCAAGGATCTGGTGGACGGTGCCCCCAAGCCCATCAAGGAAGGCGTTAACAAGGACGAAGCGGAAAGCATCAAGAAGAAATTTACCGAAGCTGGCGCTACCGTCGAAGTTAAGTAAAAGGTGCAGTAAGCTTTTTGCCGGCAATAAGATAGGTAGCTTTTAGGCCGTCGGTATGATTTTTGGAGGCAGTCTGATCTGCAGTTGGACTGCCATCCTTCTTTGACGCTGGTGTTTGCGTCTGCTAGACTGTGGATTGAATATGGTCTGACCGGATACGTAGCCGGACTTTTGCCTGTGAATCTTTCATCCTGCGGTATTGTGCATCGCTTCTTCGGAAGTATGCACCGTTTAGCCTTGCGCTATTCTTCCCTGGGAGTAGTGTATGGTTTTGTCGACCGCTGTATAGGTTCTTCTTTCTCAGAGCAGCGTTACTCTCCTGATCGTTCAATATCCTCCGGTTTCCTCAGTTGTCTTCTGTTTTCTGGTTCTCATTTGTCATTGCTTGCGGATGTTGGAAGTGCGCGAGACGCGTTTCCGGTCCGCTGTTGTGCTTTTTGTACCGGCGTTTTACAGAACGTCAGAGCCTGATGCTCTTGACGTGCCGGCTTTCAGCTAGGAGTGGAACATGCAAATTCAGCCTAAAGGCACCACCCGCGAACGAGTTGACTTTTCGAAGATCAAGACTTCGGTTCCCATCCCGAATCTGATCGAGGTGCAGAAGAAGTCCTACGAGCGCTTCCTGCAGATGGATCTTCTGCCCGACGAGCGTGACGATACCGGTCTGCAGAGTGTTTTCAAGTCGGTTTTCCCTATCTCGGATTTCCGGGGTTTGAGCGAACTCGCGTTTGTCGATTATTCCATCGGCAACTGGGAATGCAAATGCGGAAGCTTGAAGGGTCTCAATCATCTTCGCACCGTTTGCCGCAACCCGGCCTGCGGATCCACCATTCGCACCGATCCATTTCATCCCGGCGATGTATTATGCGGGAAGTGCGGAACATTTAACAAGAACATCGTCACCTTTTGCAACCGTTGCGGAGACCCTGTGGGCCTGCAACTGAAGTACGACGTCCCCGAGTGCGAAGAGCGAGGCATGACGTATGCGGCGCCGCTCAAAGTCACCATCCGGCTCACTGTCTTCGATAAAGATCCCGAGACGGGGCAGAAGAGCATCCGCGACATCAAGGAACAGGAAGTTTTCTTCGGCGAAATTCCGCTGATGACCGAAAACGGAACGTTTATCATCAACGGCACTGAGCGGGTCATTGTCTCGCAATTGCACCGTTCGCCCGGCG
This sequence comes from Bryobacteraceae bacterium, assembly GCA_025350445.1. Next base: position 5,232 of record JANXXV010000401.1, read on the forward strand.
TTTTCTTTGAACGCGTGGCCGCTCAGGGTTATTTCCTCGGAAAGATCATTCCGTATCGCGGCAGTTGGGTCGAGTTCGAATACGACAACAAGAATCTGCTCTACGTCCGCATCGACCGTAAACGCAAGTTCTACGGCACCGTATTTCTGCGGGCGCTTGGCCTGAAGACCGACGCCGATATCTTGCGCGCCTTCCACAAAGTGAGTGAGATCGGCATTAAAGACAAGAAGCTGATGTGGAAAGTTTCAGACGGCCTGATTGGTCTGAAGCTGTCTCACGCCATCACCGCCAAGTCCGGCGACGCGGTGGTTTCGCAAGGCAAGAAAATTACCGCTTCGGTTTTCCGCGATATCCAGAAAGCGAAAATCGAGAGCGTGGAAGTGGCCCCGAACGACATGGAAGGCGCCTTTGTCGCCGCCGACGTGGTCGATATGTCCACCGGGGAAGTGATGGTGGAAGCCAATCACGAAATCACCGAAACCATGATGGGCAAGTTGATTGAGGCCGGCATTCCGTCTTTCGAAATCTTCTTCCCGGACCGCGATGATGCCGGCAACGTAATCTCAGTCACCCTGCGCAAGGATGCGGTGAAGTCGCAAAACGACGCGCTGCTCGAAATCTACCGCAAGCTGCGCCCCGGCGATCCGCCCACCGTCGATACCGCCACTCAGTTGTTCCAGGGCATGTTCCTCGATGCCCGCAAGTACGATTTCTCGCGCGTTGGGCGCATGAAGTTCAACATCAAGCTGCACGATAAGGCCGATGAAACTTCGCTCGACAAGCGCGTGCTCGATCAGAAAGACTTCATCGACACCATCAAGTACCTGCTGAAACTGCGAAAGAGTATCGGCGTGGTGGACGACATCGATCATTTGGGCAACCGCCGCGTCCGCGCAGTGGGTGAGCTTCTTGAAAACCAGTTCCGCATCGGGCTGGTCCGCATGGAGCGCGC
>JANXXV010000404.1 GCA_025350445.1 Bryobacteraceae bacterium
TGACGAAGTTGTCGTTATCGGACTCAGTCCGGATGAAGCTGCCGGAGATGCGGTCCCTGGCATCATGGAAGTACTGATCGCCGCGGACATTATACTGCAGTCCATTGCGGCGGGGAGCCCGGTTCCAGGTGCCCTGCGCTAGCATAGGCAGGTTGCAAGGGATGTTCGATGCGTTGGGCCCACCGCAGTCGGGACCGAGGACTTGCAGCGCGTTCTGGAAATTGGGATTGGTTATGGTTGGAGCCGAAACCGGATAGTCGTTCAGCAGTTTCACACCCAGCGTGGAAGGGAAGTTAGCCTTGGCCCAGTTCACAAACTCGGGGCTTTCATAAGTTTCCACGCTGGCGGAGGCATCGGCCTGCCGCAGCAGTTCCACAGCAGCAAAGAAAAACGTCCGGTTCTTCACGATAGGGCCGCCAAAAGCGCCGCTGACGTTGTTTCGCTTGAATGGCTGATAGCGGGCGACAAAGGGCAGGCTGGTGCGCGCGCGCATGTCCTGGTTGGTAAACCAGTAGTTGCTCGAGCCGTGGAACTGATTGGTGCCGGACTTCGTGGTCATCGAAACCACAATCGAGCTCCCCATGCCCTGTTCGGCTTTGAAGGTGTTGGTTTCCACCGTCAATTCGGCCACGGCCTCAGGATTCATGCCCAGGTTGGATGTGCCGTTAGTAATATTGGACGTCACACTCAACCCGTCCACGTTGTACGTGTTGCCGCGGGAGCTTGCGCCGTTGGCGCTCATGTTGGCAAAGTACTCCGGATTGAAATTGTCCGAAGCTCCGTTTAATCCGGTAACGCCGGGAGCCAAGCTCAGAATCGCGAAAATGCTGTTGTTCAGAAGTGGAATGTCGCGCAGCATCTTCTGTTCCATGGTGATCTGCTGCCGGGATTCCGCCGTGTCCAGCGCCGGCACCTCGGCGATCACGCTGACCGTCTCGCCGGCGGACTGCAGCTCCAGGTTGATGTTTAAGTCTCTGGTCTGCCCTGTAGTCAGGACCAGCGAAATTGTCTGCGGGCGAAATCCGGCGGCAACCAACTTCATCTCGTAGTTGCCCGGGGCCAGCGAGCTGAACCTGTAGAAGCCGGCCGACGAGGATTGAGTCTCAATGGTAATGCCCGTACCGGCATTGGTGAGAGTCAGGTTGGCGTTCGGCGTTGCCGCTCGCGATGGATCGAGAACGCTTCCCTGTACCGCCGCGGAGAACTGTGCCTCCGCGGGAAACGGCAGGAAGCAGAGCACGGCAAGCAAAGCAAGTTTATTCATCATGGAAATACTCCTTTCTTTCGATGAACCGGCAGCTTGTACATGGTCGCTGCCAAGGCACACTTGTCCAGTGTCACCGCAATGATTTCACCGGAAACGTTCCGGTCAATTATCATATGACGGATCGCCAGAGATACGCAAATATGCGAATTCAGTCTGTCAGGACGAAGTAGAAACGCCCTAATGAGCGCGGTTGCAGACGTCCCCTTGCCCCATCTCAGGACTGCGGTTCAGAACGGCGCGGAGCGGTTAAGAGCGCGCTGATTGCGCCGCAAATGCGAGCCGTTGACGGCGGGCACCGTTCCCGGCGATGGACGCAGAGGGAAAGAGGGGATTTCCCTCCAACGCTTCGAACCTTCCAAGACAGGACACTTCTACTTTGCCGGGACAATACAGAAGCGGATGTTCCCGGCGGACAACGAATTCATCGCTCGGGTTTCACCATTCAACGCGTCCGACCAGGATAGAGTGTGGCCGGCCTCCAATGTCGCCAAAGCTGCCCCGCGTGCCGGTCATGCGGCCGAACGCGGGTAGCGTCGCGGCATTGTAAGCGCGGTTAGGTTCAGAGAAGTTGAATCGCGTGAACGGATTATTGAAATCCCACCTTGCCTGGAACTTCAAGCGCTCCTTCAGCGCCCACGTCTTGGAAAGCGAAACCTGAGCCCATATCATACCGGTAGCCTCCAGCGTATTGCGCCCCAGGGAGCCGGTGGTAAACGGAGCCGGGTAGGCGAAGGCAGCGGCGTTGAGATAAGGATTCTGCAGGCTGGTTGGAAGCCGGTTGGGTCCAATCGTCCAGTTTTGTGTCACAGCCTGATTGTTCGGAAGAACCTGGTTCGGCCGCTGCTGCATGGGGAGCCACACATACGGCTGTCCCGGTGCATACGGTGTGGACGGGGCTCCCGCGAACGTCACGGTCATGGGAGGCCCGCTCTGCAGTGTTTGCGAAAACATCAGATCCCAACCGCCAACCGCCGCATTTAGCCATCCGCCCTTGTTTCCAAAATGGCGGCTCTTACCATAGGGCAGTTCGTAGATGAATGTCCCCACGAAGCGGTGTGAGATGTCGAAATTCGATCGCGCCTTCTCGAGCCGCCTGTTGTAGTAAGTAACTCCGCCAGCGTTCCCGTCAGCATCGGCATCCGTTAGATTTTTCGACCAGGTATAGAAGCCGTTAGCGAAGAATCCGCCATGATAGCGCCGTTCGACGCGCACCGTGGCGCTGTGGTACGAATTGTGTCCGAAGTTCGAGTAAAGCTGAATCGAGCCAAACTGCGGGTACGGCTTGAAATTCTGAACATTCCGGCGGATGTTGTCGAGAGTTGCGTAATCGCCCGTGACATTGAGGGGAACCGCGTTGATGTCCCAGTTGTTTAGCAGCCCCACTCCCGAGGATCCCTGGTAAATCGCCTCGACCAACGTATTGGGCATGAATTCCCATTGCAGCCCGCCGGACCAGTTCATGATGTACGGCAGACGGATGTTCGGATCGATCCAGGAAGCATTCCGGCTGCTGAAGTTCGACCCCACAAACGGCGCGCTGCCATCGGCAACCGTCTTGAAGCCCACCGCACCGGGCCCGCCGGACAGAGCGAAAGCCGGCCGTGGATCGCCCACCGGTGGCTGCACAGTGGCGGCAGCCAGATACTCTTCAAAATTCTGGCTCAGTGCCGTCATAAACAGATCCTGCGACATGATTCCGAAGTTGCCGCGGAAAACCAGCTTCGGGCTGAAGTTCCAGGCAGCGCCGATCCGAGGCTGGAAATTATTGAACCTGCTTTTCGAGAGCGGTCCAGCATGGTGGACGATCGCACCAAGCCGTCCGGTGATGGGATCGGTGGCGGTGGGGTCAAACTGCGATTGCTGCCCGTATTTGGTCGTATAGGGCGATTCGTAAGACCAGCGGACTCCATAGTTAATGGTGAGGGTCCGGATGGGTTTCCAATCGTCCTGCAGATAGGCCGCGTGACTCCACCAACGCGGCAACCAAGCGGCGTTAGCCTGCGTAAACTGCGCTTGCCCTACTTGGCCCAACAGCAGATCGGCGAAGTCGTTGCCCGAAGTTCCGGGGGTGGAAAAGGGTAGTGAGGTCCCGGTCATGAAGTATTTGCCGGAGGGAAGCGATTCGGTCAGCACGTTGTAGCGAGTCCGCAAAATCTCGTAACCGCCCTTCACCGTATGCTTGCCCCAAACCTTTGTCAGATTCTCCTGTGCGCGCATGTCTTCCCAAACTTCCGAAGCGATTCCGCCAGGTCCTGTGCGGTAGTAGGAAGCGCCGGTCTGGGTCGCAAAAAATGGGAAGCTGGTTCCACTTACACCTGGTATGCCGAGTTTCTGCGCCCAGCCCCCATTGGAAGCTTCCGGGTTTTTCGTCGTCTTTCTGCGGTTGAAACCCACACGGAATTCATTGATCAGCGTGGGCGAAAGCGTATACGTGTCCGACACTACGATGTTCGGTTGATCAATCGGAAACGGAATGGCGTTTGGATCGATCAGCCGCCAGTTCGCCTCGTTCACCCAGCGGTCGCGGAACGAAGTGTGATGGCCCTGCGAATAGCGCCCGAAGATTTTGTGGTTCGAATTGAACTGGTGGTCGATCTTGATATCGAATCGCGTGCGGAAAGACTTGTAGGTCGTCGGTGCAACCAAATTCTGGTGTGGGCCAAGTTTGTCTACAAAGCCGGGCGCGCGGCTTGCGGGCGTGAAGGGGTTGTTCGCAAGGAACTTATTCGCCACCGGATCGAACCGATTTTTCGGAACGACGTTGCCCGGAAATGGATCGCTGGTCCAGGTGCCGTCCGCGTTTTTACGAATGGTGGTAGGGTCATAGATGACATTGCCGACCTGCCTTCCAGTTCCATCCAGAAAATTGAAATTTCCATTCAGCATTTCGCTGCTGGGTACATCACCAATGAAGGTCTCGGAAGCATTCTCATCATGACGCGCGAATCCGAACAACCAGAATGTTTTGTCCTTTCCATTGTAAATTTTCGGAATGAATATCGGTCCGCTGACCACCGTCGAAATCTCGTGGTAGGAAATTGGCGGCGGCAAAATCGTATCGAAGTAATCGCGGTGCAGCAGCGTGTTATTCAGAAACCGGTCTTCCGCGCTTCCATGAATCTGGTTGGTACCGCTGCGGAAAACGACAGACAAACCGCCGCCCGCGGAATGGCCGAACTCGGCAGGCATGCCGGTGGAATACGCTTTCACTTCAGAGATGGCGTCTATGCTCGATGTCACTACGCGATTGGTGCTACCCACGGCACCCGTCACGGGCTCCTTCGCGCCCAAGCCGTCGAGGTTATAACCCATCGCCCGTTCACGTTGTCCGTTGATGTGGAGCCCATTAACTACCTGTGTGTCGGGCAGGTACGGAAGGATTCGAAACGTGAGCTTCTGTATGATGGGGATCTTCACCACCGTCTGGCCGTCCATGATGCCGCCGGAAACCGTCGTCTCGGTTTCGAGCAACGGCGTGGTAGCCGTCACCTCCACCGATTCGGTGACGTTACCCACGTCCAGCTTCACGTCGATACGCGGCTGTTCATTGGTGCGCAGTTCAAGCCCATTGCGAATGTATTTCTTGAACCCCGGCGCCTCAACCGTCATGTTGTAGGTTCCGGGCCGCACGTATGGAATATAGAAATAGCCGCCGCCGTTTGAGACGCCTTCGAAAGTGAAGCCCGTCTCGGCGTTTACGACACTCACCTTGGCGCCCGGAATCAAGGCCCCGGTTGTATCGGTTACGTCTCCGACGATGGTGGCCGCGCCGGTGGTTTGAGCCATCGCGACAGACGAAGCCAAGGCGAATACCAGAACTGCGTTGAACCACTTCATAATCTGCCCCCAGAAGTTAACGCTAACGGCACCATTGGCGTTTAAGCGCTCTGCTGCATGGTGAGATGGTAATCCAGATGATGGTTCAGTTTCAAGGGGGGGAAGGCGGCATTCCGAACGCAAGTCCGTTCTGCTGGACGCAAAAAAAGCGCCAGGGCCCTTGGGCCCTGGCGCTTGGTACTGCGTCAAATCGTTACTTAAAAACTACTCGGCCAGCTCTTCGGGTGTGCCTACGGTCAACCCGCCCGCATACTGCACGCGGGCTTCGTCGTCGTAGCCGGGAATGCCTTCGATCAGCGCTACATCCGCTTCGTTGACCAATTCCTCTTCCACCACATCCTCGCCGGCGATCTTCACATGGCGGTAGTAATCCATGCCGGTGCCGGCCGGAATCAGGCGGCCCATGATGACGTTTTCCTTGAGGCCGCGCAGGTAGTCCACCTTGCCGTTGATAGCGGCTTCGGTGAGTACCCTTGTTGTCTCCTGGAAGCTGGCGGCGGAGATGAACGAGTCGGTCGAAAGCGAGGCCTTGGTGATACCGAGCAGGATAGCTTTCCCCTGCGCCGGCTTACCGCCCGCATCCGCCACCCGCTGATTCTCCTCGCGGAATTTGAACTTATCCACCACTTCCTCGGGCAGGAATTCGGAGTCGCCGATATCTTCCACCTTCACCCAGCGCATCATCTGACGGGAGATGACTTCCAGATGCTTGTCGTTGATATTCACGCCCTGCAGACGGTAAACTTCCTGAATCTCGTTCACC
>JANXXV010000419.1 GCA_025350445.1 Bryobacteraceae bacterium
ACGCGCGTCATGCAGCGGTGGTCAATCGGGCACTCGCGCAGCAGGCATGGGCTGCATTCCACGGGTTCGCGAATGATTCGCGCCAAGGGGCCAGTGGGACCGGTGGCGATGTGGTCGGTGGCGCCGAACACGGCGACGGTCGGCACGCCCAGCGCGGAGGCGATGTGCATTCCGCCGGAATCGTTGGTGAGATAGACGGTGCAGGCCGCCGCCAGTTCGATGAACTCACTGAGCGAGGTCTGGCCGGCGAAGTTGTGAACTGCCTTGCCCCGCTCGCGCAGCTTTGCGGCAACCTCTTCGCAAAGCGCCCGTTCGTCGGCGGATCCGAAGAGAGCAATGGCTCCGTCAAGCAGCGCGGCGGCTGCGGCGAACCGCTCGGGCAGCCAGCGTTTGGCAGTGCCGTAAGCCGCACCGGGACTGATACCGATCACCGCGCCGGCGATGCCCATCTCGCGAAATCGCTTCGTGCCTGCCGCCGCCGCGGAGTGAGCACCGGCCAGCCGGATCGCGCTCGATTCCGGAATCTCCGCGAGAATGCCCGCCCTGCGCAGTAATTCCAAATAATAGAACCGCTGGTGTCCGGGAATCTCGCCTTTCGCGGGCACACTCACCGCATCGGTAAGCAACCAGCCGCGCCCATCGCGTTTATAACCAATGCGGCGCGGAATGCCCGCCAGCCTGGCTATGGCTGCTGCCTCAAAGGCGTTTTGCAACAGGATCGCAACGTCGAACTTCCGCGCCGCCAGCCGCCGGGCCAGGCGCCACTTGCCTGCCAGATCCTTGAAACCGCGGGGCGATTCATAAGGAATCACTTCGTTGGCAAATAGCTCCCGCGCGTAAATATCGGCCACCCAGGGCCGCGCCAGCACGGCGATGTGCGCGTCAGGATAAGCCCCGCGAATGGCCTGCAAAGCGGGCAGGGACATCACCGCATCGCCAACCCAGTTGGTGGCGCGCACCAGTATTTTCAAGCCTTGCATGAGTACTTCCCTATAATAGGGGCAGCGCACACATGAGTTCGTTCTACACACGGGAAGAGTTGATTGCGGCACGGCAGGAATGGAAGCGCAGCGGTAAGACCGTGGTGTTCACCAACGGCTGTTATGATTTGCTGCACCCCGGGCACATCCGTTTGCTTGAACAGGCGCGGTCGATGGGCGATGTGCTGATTCTCGCGCTCAATTCCGACGCCAGCGTCCAGCGCATGAAAGGTGCCACACGTCCGCTGATGAACCAGCAGGACCGCGCCGAACTGGCAGGCGCACTTGCGGCGGTAGACGCCGTCACGTTGTTTGAAGAAGATACACCCCGGGAATTGATCGCCGCCGTTTTGCCTGACATTTTAATCAAGGGCGCCGACTGGTCGCACTTCATCGCCGGTCGCGAAGAGGTGGAAGCGGCGGGCGGGCGCGTTCTGGCCGTCGCGTTGGAACCGGGTTATTCGACAACCGGTGTTGTGGAAAAGCTGCTGGCCCGCAAATAAACCGTGACCCATCCAGCCATTCGCGATCTATTCGAGAGTTTGGGGCGCAACCCGGTTTTTCAGGAACTGCTGCGGCGTATTGCGAAACAAGAGGCGCAACATGTTTCCTTCTCCGGGCTCACCACCACCGCGAAAGCGATCTATCTGGTGTTGCTGGCCCAGGCGGTGGAGCGTCCGATCGTAGTTGTGGTGGACGGCAACAAACAGGCTGAAACGCTGTCGGAACTGGTAGGCACTTTCTACGATCTGTTAAGCACCAGCCGCGACACGCAGCGCCCGCAGATGATTCCGGCGCTGGACACCCTGCCCTTCCAGCATCTGTCCCCGCACAACGAAATCGCCGAGCAGCGCGCCATCGCTTTGTGGCGGCTGGCCACGCGCACGGTGCCCATCACCATCACGCCGGTGGCCTCGGCGCTGCTGCGCACCGAATCGCGCGAGTTCTATCGCCAGCTTGCTTTAACGTTGCGCACCACCGATGAGATCGCGCTTGAAGACGTTATCGCGCACCTGGAAAGCATTGGCTACGAACGCCGGGAACCGGTGGAAATGGTGGGCGAGTTTTCGGTTCGCGGTGGGATCCTCGATGTATTTCCAGCCGATTCGGAAAAGCCCGTGCGCATCGAATTCTTCGGCGACACGGTGGAATCCATGCGCCGGTTTGAAGTGGAAACGCAGCGGTCGGTGCTGCAGATCAAGGAAGTGCAGGTGCTGCCGCTGGTGGAATATCCCAGATCGCGAAAGCTCTTCCACGAGCTTGCGGAGCACGTCGAAAGCGATTCCCTCACCATGCCCGGCGAACCGTTTCCAGGTTGGGAATTCTGGGTGCCGGTGGTTCGCCCCCGCGATCATTCCCTCTTCTCCCTGATGAAAAATCCGGTGGTCATTTGGGATGAGCCGGAACTGACAGCCGCGGCCGCGGACCGTCTATGGAAGCGCATGGACCATTCGGAGAAGCCTTCGGCGTGTCCTCCCGAAAAGAGCTTTTTCCGCTGGGAGGAGCTGCGCGCGCAGGTGGAAAGCGCAACGGCAGTTTCTCTGCGCGGGCTGGAAGTAATCACCGCGGCGGACCCCGGAACCGCATCGCTGCACCTGCCGACGCGCCCGTCCGTCGCATTTCACGGCAACATGCGCATGGCCGTATCGGAAGGCAGGGCGCTGGTGGAACAGGGCGGACGCGTGGTATTCTTCGCGCCATCCACGGGTGAGCTGGAACGCCTGGCGGACATCCTGCAAGAGTACAGAGTCCCGTTCCAACTGGGCCTCGATCCGAACGATACAACCCCGGAATACCTGGCCGAACGCGCCTACATGGCAGGCGCGGTGGCGGGAACGTTTCTGGTGAAAGGGCGCGTCAAGCGGGGCGTCGTTTTTACGGATGCCCATCTTGCGATCTTCGGCTCGGAAGATCTATTCGACACCTCTGATTTAATTGCGCAGCCCGGGCCTTCCAAGTCGCAACTGGCAGCGTTTCAGGCCGACATTGCCGATCTCAAACCCGGAGACTTTGTAGTCCACGTAACGCACGGAGTGGGAAAGTTTATCGGGCTGCGCACGCTGGGCCAAGGCGAGCAGACCGGCGACTTCATGCTGCTGGAATACGCGGCGGAAGCCAAGCTTTACGTGCCCCTCACGCGCATGGACCTGGTGCAAAAATACCGCGGCGCGGGCGAGGGCGCGCCACCACTGGACCGCATGGGCGGCGCCACCTGGAACAAGACCAAGACGCGCGTCAAGACGAAGATGCGCGATATGGCCGATGAGCTGCTGAAGCTCTACGCCCAGCGCAAGATGGCAGAGGGCTTCTCATTTTCGCCCGACGCGAACTGGCAGCGCGAGTTTGAAGATGCCTTCGAATACAGCGCCACCAAAGATCAGATTTCCGCGGTGCGGCAGATCAAAAAAGACATGGAGAGTTCGCATCCCATGGATCGCCTATTGTGCGGCGACGTGGGTTTCGGCAAGACGGAAGTGGCCATGCGCACGGCGTTCAAAGCGCTAGGCGACGGCAAGCAAGTGGCGGTGCTTGCGCCCACCACGGTGCTATGCCTGCAACACTTCGAATCGTTCAAACGCCGCTTCGCCCCGTTCCCGGTGAAGGTGGAAATGCTCAGCCGTTTCCGTTCGCCCAAGGAGATCAAGGCATCGCTGGAAGAAGTGGCCGCGGGCAAAGTGGACATCGTCATCGGAACGCACCGCCTGCTGTCGAAAGATGTGGAGTTCCACGATCTGGGTTTGCTGATCGTGGATGAAGAACAGCGCTTCGGCGTCACGCACAAAGAACGGCTGAAGACCATCAAGAAGAACGTGGACGTGCTGACCATGAGCGCCACTCCGATTCCACGTACACTGCACATGTCGCTGTTGGGTATGCGCGACATGTCCATCATCGAGACACCGCCGAAGGACCGGCTTGCCATTCAAACCGTGGTGGCGCACTTCGACAAGGATCTGATCAAGACGGCTATCGAGCAGGAGATCAGCCGCGGCGGACAGGTTTACTTTGTACACAACCGCGTGGACAGCATCTTCATGCGGGCGGCGATGATTCAGGAAATGCTGCCGGACATCCGCATCGGCGTGGGCCACGGCCAGATGGGTGAAGCGGAACTGGAAAAGGTTCTGCTGGGCTTCATGAAGCACGATTACGACGTGTTCGTCTGCACCACGATCGTGGAAAATGGCCTGGATATTCCATTGGCCAATACGATGATCATCGAAAACGCCGAGCGCTACGGACTCTCGGAACTGTATCAGTTGCGCGGCCGCGTAGGCCGGTCGAATCGGCGGGCGTACGCGTATTTGCTGGTGCCGGCCGATACCGAACTGAGTGAAGTGGCGCGCAAACGGCTGGCCGCGTTGAAGGAGTTTAGCGACCTGGGCGCCGGGTTCAAGATTGCGGCGCTGGATCTGGAACTGCGCGGAGCGGGCAATTTGCTGGGCGGGGAACAGCATGGACAAATCGAATCGGTGGGGTTCGACATGTACATCCGCATGCTGGAAGAAGCGGTGCAGGAATTGAAGGGGGAAGAGATTCCGCTGGAGATCCATTCCACGCTGAACCTGGGTTTGGATATCCGCATCCCGCAGGAATACATCTCAGACGAGCACCAGCGGCTGCGCACCTATAAGCGCATCTCCGACGCGCGCAACAACGAAGACGCCGTCAAGATTACGGCCGAGTTGGAAGACCGTTACGGGCCGCCGCCCGATGCGGTCTTGAACTTGCTTCAATTCTCCGTGGTGAAGAGTCTGGTGGAGAGCGTGGGTGTGGAGGCGATCGACCGCCGGCAGGGTGGACTGAACATCAAATTCCATCAACAGTCGAAGATCAATCCGGCGAAGCTATTGGAAATCGTGAAGGGCACTGAAGGCGCGCAGTTCACGCCCGCCGGAGTGCTGCGGCTGCCGCTTCACGGGATCGAAAGTGCCCCGGACATTCTGAACTATCTGACGAAGCTATTCGGCAGTTGACCGATGTCCAGACCGCAAAATCAGGACTTCTGGTGAATTGGAATTAATTTTCCAGAGCGCAACGTTCCGAATCACCGCCGGGTCTAACAAGGCAGAGGTTCTTATGAAGCGTTCTCTATCGACCCTTGCATTATTCGGAGGCTTGGCGCTGCTATCCGTCACCGGCTGCGCGTCTCATTATGGCGGCGGTTATTACGCCAGCATTCCGCCACCGCCTGCCCGCTACGGCGTGCAGGGTTACGCTCCGGGCCCGGGCTACGTTTGGGCGGATGGATTTTATGTTTATGGATCCGACCGGTATAACTGGAGTCCAGGCCGATGGGCACGTCCGCCGCGCCCGCATGCCCAATGGGTTCCAGGTCAATGGGATCGCGATCGCCGCGGATACCGGCTACGCCGAGGGTACTGGCGATAGACCGCGGCGGCGTATCGTGTCAGTTTTACGGGGCGCAACGGCAGAAGCTACCGTTCAGCCCGGGCTATACAAGTAGCTCCGCGGCTTCGGCTTCCGCCTTAGTTGCCCGCACCGTACCTGCAGGATGGTTCGGCGGCGGGAAGATTGTATACAACTTGCATTGCGCCGTTTTCGAAGTATTGATGACGTTGTGACATGTCCGGGCCGTGTGCTCGCGCTTTTCGTCGAAGACGAATCTTGCCTCCCCCGCCCGATGCGAAAGAACTAGCCGGCGTTTGGATGCCCTTCATAGCCGATGTTTTCGCCGGGTTACAAACACATCACCGCCGGTTGCGGGTGTTTTAAAGTCGATGGCCCACCGCCTGAAGGCGGTGGCGCTCATAACGGGCTGAAAGCCCTGTTCCGTCTAAAGCCGGCTGAAGGTTACCCGCACCAAGCGGGCTTCCACAAGTAGACGGCCTTAACCGTCTACTTTAAAATCGTCGTCTCGATCATCTTGCTGGTTCGCAATGTACTCTGCGATGACTTCGTCCGTCACGTTTCCCGTACTACAACAGAAGTACCCTCTCGCCCACATATGCTGCCCCCAATAGTGCTTCTTGATGTGCGGAAACTCCAGCATGATTTTGTATGCTGTTTTCCCTTTCAGCATCTGCAGGAGCTTACTGATCCCCATCTGCGGCGGTATTGATACCAGCAGATGTACATGATCCTTCGACACATGCCCCTTCATGATCTTTACGTCGTGCGTCCCGCAAATCTCCCGCACCAAGTCCCTCATTCGCGTCGCCGCATCTCCCACCAACACCGCTTTCCGATCTTTCGTCGTCCAGACCAGATGCAGATGTATCTCAAATACGGTGTGCGCGCCGCGTCGGTATTCCGCCATCCTTCCACACTACTCCCCGGCGCTCCTAGCTGAAGCCGTCGCCTAAAGGCGAGGGCTTGACCCCTCCCAGATGGGGACAGTAAATAGCACGTGCCGGAAGTCCATCTGCGGCAACGTAACCATCCATCATGAAGCTCCTATGTCCGTCGCCGCCCATCACCTTCAACGCAACACGCCGAGCAGGTAGGCGATGAGGAGAATCAACACGATTGTCCCCAGTCCTATGCCCGCTCCGCCGCCAGGCCCCCAGCGCGTATGGCCGTAGTATCCTCCACCACCGCCAAACACTAACAAAAGAACAATGATCAGTATCAGCATTTCCATTCCTCCTAATTGCACCGCCCATAAGCGCCGCCGCCCCCGCAATGGGAGGCAGCGGCACGTCGTGCGTCTTTTCGCGGGTAGCATGGACCGGCCCGATCCCGGCCACAGTTTCACTGGTGTTGTACTTAAATCCGCCTCAGGCAAGACCGGATTTCCTACGTGCAACCAGAGTGATTCCGAGCGCTTTGCTAAGGGCGGCGCGCAATTCCGCGCAACACGTGCGTGCGTTTCCACCCGTGGCAGCTACGGCTCAAACACCTTCTCAATTTGCCCAACTTTCTTTTGGATCTTGCCGGCGAGGTTTTCGTCCTGGCCTTCAGCCGCCAGCGTCGGATTGTTGGTCACCTGACCGGATTTTTCCTTGACCTTACCTTTCACTTCGTGAAGCTTGCCTTCAATCTGATCTTTCGTACCGGGTTTCATCTTTTCTCCTTAAACCGGCTCAGCGAAATCTACTCTCTTCCGGAGCCGCTGCCCATTCACTTGCACGTGCTCCGCCAAGTGCGGGCTTTGCGCCGTGGGCTAAGGTGACGCGGTCCGCTCCAGCACCCATCGCGGAGTGGACACGGTCACCGCCGGCCCGGCGGCGTTACAATGTAAGGACCATGAAGTTTTGCAGCATCTGTGTACTTCTGTCCCTGTCGTCTTCCCTATTCGCGGCCGACATTGCGCTGGTTGAAGAAATCATCGCGAAGGTGAATGGCGATATCGTCACCCGAAGCGAAGTGGATCGTGGCAGGAAACTGATTGAAGCCGATCTCCGCCAAAAGGGCGTCGCCGGGCCCGAGATCGAGAAACAGTTGGCTGAGCGTTCAAAGAGCGTGCTCAGCGAGCGCATCGACCAACTGCTGCTTGTCCAGAAGGG
>JANXXV010000422.1 GCA_025350445.1 Bryobacteraceae bacterium
GCAGGCGTTTCTGATCTTCCGGAGAGAATCCGGAATGGAGTGGAATATCGTTTTGGGTCCTGAGCGAGCGCCGGTACCGGCCGAAATACTCGAGAATATTTCCGCCATACTCGAAACTGTACATGATGTCGCTGAACGAGCGCGTGTGCGACAACCCCAGGGCGTGGCCGAGTTCATGCAGGCAAGTTAAGTAGACAATACTGTCGCGGAAAAGCGGGTCTTTGGTGCCCTCGCCCTCGACTTTGTGTCCCAAGGCGTGGAGCCCGGGCCGAACGTTTACTTCAGCTCCCGGCTTGCCGTCCACCATAATCGGACGGGCTTCGCCGTACAGGCCCTGGTTGCCCGACGACGCCCAGTAAAGCCGGATTCTGGATTTGCTGAGGGAAGACTTCTCGAATTTCAGAGTACCCGCGGATGCTTTTTGCCAGGCGGACATTGCCCATTCGGCCAACTGCACATCGTTGGCTTCGCACTCGGCGTCCGGACGGCTGCACGGTTCAATCCAGTAAGTGTACGTCTCAGCGGCCGCATCCTTTGGAGTGCCTGCCGCAAGAAATAGGAACAGCAAAAATGTCACGTGCTATGCCTCGTCGATAGTTTTTCTTCTTTCAAATCGTGCACCATCTGCTCCAGCTGTTCAATCCGCCGGCTTAAGTCTTCAATGGCTTGCCCTTCGGGATCGGGCAAACTGCCGTGCGCCAACTGTCCCTCGTTCTCGATTCTGGTCCGGACGACGCGACCGGGAATTCCCACCACCGTGGAATGATCGGGAACCGGGTGGATCACCACCGAGCCTGCCCCAATTTTGACATAATCGCCAATTGTAATACTACCTAAAACTTTCGCGCCGGTGCCGACTACCACATGATTGCCAAGTGTGGGATGGCGCTTGCCTTTCTCCTTTCCGGTGCCGCCCAATGTGACGCCCTGATAGATCAGTACGTCGTCTCCGATTTCCGAGGTTTCGCCGATCACGACTCCGGAACCGTGATCGATAAAGAACCGGCGGCCGATGGTGGCGCCGGGGTGAATTTCGATTCCGGTCAGAAACCGGCTGATCTGGGAGATAAATCGCGGCAGCAGCGGGACGCCGGCGAGGTAAAGGCGGTGAGCAAAGCGGTGCAACAGGATTGCATGGAACCCCGGATAGCAGAGCACAATCTCCAGCACGCACTTGGCTGCCGGGTCTTCCCGGAAAATGGTATCGACCTGCTCCCGAATGGAACGGAACATACTCTAATTTACCTGTTTCCTTTCGCCCGCGCCAATGGTAGTCCAAGTGAGTTCAGCGGGCGATTCAACATGCTATATTGAGGCCATGACAGCAGGATCTTCGCCCATCTTTCCGCGCTCCCTGCTTTCGGTGGCGGCGCGCAATTTTGGCAATCGAGCTGCTTCTTATATCTCCGGGCGATACACGGCCCGATTCTATACCATCGCCGTCTCGGTCATGATTGGCAGCGCCTCTGTGTTGGATGCAGCGTCCGCTACAAGCGACTCGGATCGTTGAGAGCCGCTGAAGCTGCTGTTTCCATTGCGTTTCTTCCGTTCGATACCATGTGAGTTTTCAAAAAAGGAGCAATGGAATGGGTCTCAAGCAATTAGTTCGCTATTCGAGTATATTCTTATTGACATTTGCCGCGACTGCTTTTGCGGCACCGAAACTGCGTCTTTCCACCACAGCGGTGGGTCCGGTTATCGTGGCGCAGGGCGGGTCAATCAGCGCCGGTTCGGTGGATTACACCAACGCCGGAGACGGCAGCCTGAACCTCAGCGTAAAGTCGTCCGCGCCCTGGCTTAATCCAATTGTCAGCGGCGGCAGGATTCTTTTCAATGTACAGTCCGGCACGCTGGTACGGGGCAGCTATACCGGTTTGGTGACCGCGAGCGATCCCAACGCGGTGGATGCCCCGCAGACGATTTCCGTCACCGTTCAAGTAGGCACGGCGATTCCGGACAAGGCCGATTTGTATGTTGCGCCCAACGGCTCCTCCGATTCCATCGGATTTGTGGCTGGCAGCAAACTGAACTCCACCATCACTACCCAAAGCAACCTGCCGTTTCTGTCGTTGACTGGAGCGGGAAGCTTCACTTTTAACGTTCCTTATCAGATTACCGGCAAGCATGTCGCTGGAATGGCGGAAGGAAATTACACGGGCACGATTGTAACTTCCGGATCCAACTTCGCCGGCGACAACAAGAGCACGCCGGTCATCCTGCATGTGACTTCGCAGCCGATTGCCAGACTGACTCCAAGCGGACTGGTGTCGTTCCGGCTGGCACAGGGGAGCCCAATATCCACCCAGTTCGTGGCGATTGCAAACGGCGGTCTGGGAACACTTTCGATTACCGGCGCGACGGCCGCTACGGCAGGCGGAGGGAACTGGTTGACGGCAGCCACTCCCAGCGGATTCAGCGGGATTTCAATCACCGCCGATCCGGCGGCCACCACCGCTCCAGGCATCTACCAAGGCAGTGTGGCAGTGACCTCCAACACGTTCACTCCAATTTCAGTTCCGGTTCAGTTTGAAGTCTTCGCCGCCACCGCTCCGGTCACGTTTTACGGGGGAGCGGTTAACAATTCCGCGGCGGAAGCAGGGGACGTGTTGGCGCAGGGGACCATCGTTGCGCTGTTCGGAGAGCAATTTACGCTGGGTGCGCCGCAACAGGGGACGCTTCCATTGACCACCGACCTGGCCGGCACCAAGGTTTTTGTCAACGACCAACCGGCGCCGCTGTTCTATTCCTCCTACGGCCAGATTAATTTCCAGGTGCCCTACAACTCCGTTACCGGCGCTGGCGTGATCCGAGTGGACCGGCCCGGCCAGCGTGGCAACAGCATATCGGTTACGATTGCGGCCCAAGCGCCCCGCATCCTGAAACTGGGTATCGACCGCTATGGCATCATCGTCAATCAGGATCGAAGCTTCCCCATTCCAACCACACCTGGAATCGCCAGCCATCCGGCTAAGGCCGGCGACGTGGTGGTAATTTACGCCATCGGGCTGGGGCAGACAAGTCCGGCGGTGACCGAAGGCGCCATTGCGCCGTCGAGTCCTCTGGCGTCGGTACCTTCGATCGCCAGTGTGCTGTTCGGCGGCGGAGGATTCAGGGGTGACCCGATTGCCGTTACCCCAATGTTCGCCGGCCTGACGCCGGGTTACGCGGGTCTTTACCAGATCAACGTCACGGTTCCGCCGGGGCTTCCGCCCGGGGAAACGCCGGTGATTCTTCTGGGTGACAACGGCGTCCTCAGCAAGACGTCGTACATCGCGGTGCAATGACGGGGCGGCTATACTACGACGACAGCTACCTGACAGAATTCCGCGCAACGGTCCTTGCAATCGACGAGGACCGTTGCCGCGTAGTTCTTAGGGAAACTGCGTTTTACCCTTCCTCCGGCGGCCAGCCTTTTGACGTTGGAACGATCAATGGGACCGCGGTGACCGATGTAGTGGATTCCGGCGATCGAATTATTCATATTCTCGCTTCGCCGCTGATTGAAGACGCGGTCGATTGCCGCATCGATTGGGTACGCCGGTTCGATCATATGCAGCAGCACACCGGGCAGCATCTGCTATCGGCGGTGATTGTGGATCTGTTCGGAGTGCCTACGGTCGGTTTTCATTTGGGCGCGGGGAGTTCCACCATTGAGGTGGGCGCGGCGTCGTTCGATGCGGATCGTATTCGCGAGGCGGCGCAGCGGGCGAATGAAATTGTATTTGAGAATCGCCCGGTTAAGGTTTCCTATTCGGATGCGGCCGGCGCGGCCGGTTTGCGTAAAGCCTCCGAATGCGAGGGCATTCTGCGGATCATCGAAATCGAAGGGCTTGACCGTAGCGCCTGCGGTGGAACGCATGTCCGGCGTACCGGGGAGATTGGACCGATCGCGATCCGCCGGACGGAAAAGCTGCGCGGAAACACGCGGATTGAGTTTCTATGCGGATCGCGTGCGGTGCGGCGCGCCCGCGCCGATTATGAACACTTGAGCGCCGTGGCGCAAGTATTTTCGTCCACCCTGGATGACACGCCCGCCATGGTGGCTTCAGCCATGGCGCGTTTGCAGGACAGTGAGAAAGCCCGGCAGAAGCTGGCGGCGGAACTGGCGCAGGCTCGCGGACGCCAGCTTTATCAAGACACTGTTCCAGGAGCGGACGGGCTGCGGCGGTACTGGAAACGGGTGGCGTCCGGAGGTATCGGCGAAGAAATTCGTCGGGAGGCGCAGAGCTTCACGGCCCAGGGTAAGGCGGTTTACCTGGCAACGTCTGAGGAACCCGCGCAAAACGGACTCGCTTCCGGCAGCCAAGTCCGCCGGGTTTCTGGTTCGATTGGCGCCGCCGGAAGCGGCCTTTGCGCTTCTGAGATTCCGGCGGCGGTGCTGCTGGCGGTATCGGCCGATGCAGGTTTGGCCGCCGCGGAGTGGTTGAAACCACGTCTGGCGCTGGCTGGTGGAAAGGGCGGAGGGAACGCGCAAATGGCGCAGGGAAGCCTGCCAGGCGGCGGGCATCTGGCCTCTATCGCCGAGGCTATCGGCTTTCGGTAGGTTCTCCGGCGGCGAGGTTGGGCGGAGGCAGTTGGATTTATCCGCAGTTGGATTTATCTGAGGTATAGCGGGGCGATGGAGATCAGGCCCAGGCCGGCGGCGAACAACACGATCATGATTGCCAGCAGGAATTTCACCCTCATTTCCGCGCCGGCAAACTCCTTCCAAACCAGAAGACCCCAGAGAGCGCTGATCAGCGTTGCACCCTGGCCCATCGCATAGCTAACGGCCGGGCCAACTTTCGCCGTTCCGCTGGCGGCTACCACGTTGGCTAGCATGCCGGTACACCACAAGACGCCGCCGAATACGCCGAGGAAATGCTTACCGAACGAGCCATCGCGGAAGTATTCTCCGAAGCTGACAGGCTCGCCTTCCACCGGCAGATTCATGAAATACAGGTTATAGATAAACGTTGAGAAGAACACGCCGAGAGCGAAAAAGAAGCCCACCGAGTACGCTCCCAGGCCTTGTTCGGAGGCCCGGCTCATCTCCACCAGCGGGTAGAACGATCCCATCAACACGCCACTGACCAGCGCAATGATCAATCCCTTGATGTTGAAGTCCTCGGTGACTTCGCCGTCTTCCTCGGAATGGGCGCGATAGGCGAACGCATCGACTACAATCGCGGCAAGTACCAGTGCGACACCGGAGAAGATCAGAAACGGATTGCCCTGCGGATTGATGATGTAGTTCCAGATGACGCCGATGACCAGCGCGAGTCCGATGCCGACCGGGAAGGCGACGGCCAGTCCAGCCAGTGAAATGGCAGCTACCAGCAGCATGTTCGCGAGGTTAAAGATCAGCCCCGCCGCAACCGCGTAAGCCATTTGCCGTTTTCCGGCGATCAGCAGATTGTCGCTGAACGAGAGATCGTCGCCCATGGTTCCCAGAGTGAACGCGGCCACGACAGCGGCAACCAGCACGCCGAAGGAGAAATCGAAATAGAACAATTCGAATCTCCAGTTCTTTGTGAGCTTGAATGTGTTGGCCCACGAACCCCAGCAAATCATCGACAAAATGGTCAGCAGCATTGCGGTGGCGTAAGTTGTTGGCAGAATCATAGAAAACTCTAACGGAACTGCGAGGTTACAACGGACCGATGCCTCGGGTCAACCTATTTCCACGGCCGGCATCCGCGATGGGGGCGGCACGGAGCGGCTGCGGCGGCGAAATGGACAGAATCTGGCGGCTGACGTTGAATTTCCAGTACCTTAGTACCTTTTACTGTAAGGTATTAGAGCTGTGGTACTGGAACCAAATCTGATGCAGAATAGGCTTATAGGTCTAAACATTGCTGCTAAAACTGCCGAAAGTAGACTAGGCTAAAAAAGGGTTATGAGAACCGTTGACACTTTCGGCACTTTGCAAGCACTACGGAGGCTTACATGATTAAGGTTATCCGCTGTGCAGTTATTCTCCTGATGATCGGCACGGCAGCGTTTTCGCAGAAGCTGGTGATTGAGGTCGACACGCAGGAAGGACAAGTCCTTCAACAAATTGACGCCGAGGCGGGCGCAGCCAAAAAGCAGGCGATGCTGGAACAGTTTGCCAGTCTCTTCCCGAACCACGAAGCAATCAACTGGGTGTTGGGTCAGTTGCAGTTGTCGTATGTGGCTGACGGCAAGTTCGATCGTGTCCTTGAAATTGGAACCAGATTGCTGGGTCTCGATCCGGATGACGTTTCCGCGGCGCATAACAGCCTGAAGGCGGCCGAAGGGAAGAAAGACGTCGATCTGATCCGGCGCTGGTCCGACCAGACTACACAGATCGCCCGCAAGGTAAAACAAGCGAAGAAGCCGGAAGATCCGGAAGAGCTGGAAGACTGGAAGCATAAGATTGAGTATGCGAAGCAGGTGGAGCAGTACGCCGAATACGCGGTATACTTCGCCGCGGTTCAGAGCCGCGACGCGAAGATTAAATCCAAGTTGATCGAGAACCTGGAACAGAAGAACCCCAACAGCGAGTATCTGGCCCAGTTGCGGACCGCGCAGACGCAGGTGGTCCGGCAGGTGGACATTGAAGAAGCTGTAACGGCGGCCGAGGCTTCTTTCGCGAAGGGCGAGTACAACATCGATTCGTTGATAATGGTTGCCAATCACCTGATGACGAAACGGCGCGATCCGGATAAGGTGATCGCCTACTCCAACAAAGCCGTAGAGATGCTCAATGCCGCCCCGAAGCCCGCTGAGATGAGCGAAGCCGATTGGGATGCTAAGAAAAGCCAGATGATTGGCGCAGCCAGTTGGATGATGGGACTTCTCTACAGCACACAAGAAAAGTTTGCCATGGCCGACCGCACGCTACGGCTGGCGTTGCCCAATCTGAAGAGCAGCGATATGATTGCCGGCGCACTGTACCATTTGGGCTACGTGAACTACCGGCTGGCGGAAGCCGGCGAACGGATTCGAATTCACGACGCGGTGCGTTATACCACCGAGTGCATCTCGATCAATAGCGCGGTGCAGCAGCAGGCCATCGAGAATCTGAAGTCGATGAAGGCCGAGTACAACCTGCAATAGGTGTTGCGATAGACACTTCGACGATCCGCTGAAGAACCGCTCGCGTCGGATAAGCCCAGGTCGCCGATTCGCGCGGGGAGCGCCGACATTGAGGTGAACCGACGGAGACGCGTGTTCCAAACCCAGCCCTATTTTCAGCTTCTGCTGTTCCAGACCCAATCCAACTAATTTACATCGGGTTGCAATGCCGGCGCTTTAGCACGGCGGTGGGGCATTGAATCGAAGAGGGAACGCTCTTGCCATGGTTCGACTTTTGGGGCTGGAGGCGGCCTGGGGCCTACGGACCTTGGCGAAGTTTGTGCTCCCGTGCCGCCTGCTCCTGGAAGGCTTTTGAAATCAAGGCGCCGGAGACGCAACCGATTTGATGTCGCGGTATACGTGACCCGTTCACAGTCATCCGCCACGGAAGAATCGCGGGTCGGGGCGCGGTATCGCATTTTTGGTATTTGGACATCTGCTTGATTCCTCCAGATAGGGTCTGGCGCCATGGCACGCGTGGAGAGCCTCTGTCTCCGCGTGCGGAAGCGGGGCGGCTCCCGCTCGGTTCAGGGGGCCCGCCCCAGCGGGCGATTGTTTGATCCAATACCTGGGGCGTTCGGCACCGCTTCGCGGAGAGGGATGTGGTGCTCTCAAAGTGGCGGTTAACGTTCGGACTGTGTCGTTGAGTCCAGCCAATTATTTTCAATATCGACTGTGCGTCCCAAAAAATGGCGGCGCCGGCGGCACAAATGTCTTTCAAGCCAAATGTCTTTCAAGAACGGTGCCATTCTTTAGTCCCGTGCAGGGCGCCCAGCCTGCGGGATAGCGAAAGTAGGCCTGAACATTCGGGCATAGGCGGGGTTTAGCAATAGGTAGGCCACGACGCTGTGAGGGTGAGACGGCACGGGATTGCGGCGAGCGAGTGTCCTGTGCCTCGTGAGAGC
>JANXXV010000423.1 GCA_025350445.1 Bryobacteraceae bacterium
GGAACGTTGCCGCCGACGCCCAGGCCGTCGTGACCAGTTGTGAGATGGACAGACCGGATGCGAGGACTTTGGCCTTCAGAGCGGCAATGTCCTGCTCGCCGATCGGTTCATGATCCACAGCGGGAACGGGGTCCTGCCACAGCAACGGCTCCGCAGGAACCAGCGATCCAAGGTACCGCGAAACAGGTCCCATGTCGCGGTGCGTCAACTTGTACCAAGCCTTGGCGAACGCCTCTGCGAGGGCCTGGGGGTTCTCGTGGAAACGCTTCGAAATCGGCGCGTAGTTCGGGTCTACTTTCAGTGCGAGGTCCGTCGTGAACATCATTGGGGCGTGCCGCTTCGACGGATCGTGGGCGTCCGGTACGGTGCCCGCCGCGGAGGCGTCCCTGGGCGTCCATTGGTGTGCGCCGGCGGGGCTCTTCGTGAGTTCCCATTCATAGCCGAACAGGTTGTCGAAGTAGTTGTTGTCCCACTTTATCGGGTTGGTGGTCCATGCGCCTTCCAACCCGCTGGTGATCGCGTCGGCGCCCTTGCCGCTGCCAAAAGCGTTCGTCCAGCCGAAGCCTTGCTCTTCGATGCCGGCGCCCTCAGGTTCGGGACTGCAATACTTGCTCGCATCGGCAGCGCCATGGGCTTTGCCGAACGTGTGTCCGCCGGCGATGAGGGCCACCGTCTCCTCGTCATTCATCGCCATGCGGGCGAAGGTCTCCCGGATGTCCCGGGCCGCGGCAAGCGGATCCGGTTTGCCGTTGGGCCCTTGAGGATTCACGTAGATCAAGCCCATCTGAACGGCGGCAAAAGGATTGGCTAGGTCACGGTCGCCGCTATAGCGCTCGTCTCCCAGCCACGTGCCCTCAGGCCCCCAGTAGATGTCTTCTTCCGGCTCCCATATGTCCTCGCGCCCACCGGCGAAACCGAAGGTCTTGAATCCCATCGACTCCAGAGCGACGTTACCGGTGAGGATCATCAGGTCGGCCCAGGATATTTTCCGGCCGTACTTTTGTTTGATCGGCCAGAGTAACCGGCGCGCCTTGTCGAGGCTCACGTTGTCCGGCCAACTGTTAAGGGGCGCAAAGCGCTGTGCTCCGGAACCCGCGCCGCCCCGGCCATCGGCGATACGGTAAGTGCCAGCGCTATGCCATGCCATGCGGATGAAGAGCGGCCCATAATGGCCATAGTCCGCCGGCCACCAGTCCTGCGATTCGGTCATCAGGGCATGCAGGTCCTTGATCACGGCATCCAGGTCGAGGCTCTTGAACTCCTCGGCATAGTTGAACTCCCTGTCCAAAGGACTGGACAGCGAGGAGTGCTGGTGCAGGATCTTCAGGTTCAGCTGATTCGGCCACCAGTTCGCATTGGCCGGGCCTCCAGCGGCCGTGTGTCTACGACCGCCGTGCGCTACGGGGCACTTGGCTTCCGCTAACGGGTTGTGCTCCTGCTGGTCGGGAGCAGGCTCCCCCACCGCGGTTTTGAATTGTTTTTCCATATGTTTATCCTCTCTTTAATTAGTCGGAATTATGACGAACTTCTGATATCGCGCGTGATGGAGAACGTTCCAAATGCGCCCCGGGATGCGCCCGCGATTCTGTCGATCCAGCCTTTCGAGAAGCTGGTAGTCCCGCATCTACAGCGGGCCGCTCGGCCAGATGTCATCGAATTCCGATTGCCGGCGATTGGCGCGCCGGCGCTGGTGGTGAGAATCGGATTATCCGGCATTCTGGTTTCTCCGTCGGCAAATCAATTTCAACTGACTGCTTTCGACTTCTTCCGGCGCGCGGTTTGGCAGCTCTTGCACTCGCCGACAAACTCCACCCGGCATTGCTTGATCGAGAAACCCGCGGGCAACTCTCTCGCTGGTAACCTAACCGGCTCCATCGCCGATTCTTTAATATCGAAGATCGCTTTACACGAGGAACAGACCAGGTGATGATGCGGGGTCATGTTCGATTCGAGGCGCAGCGAGCCGTGATGGAGCGTAACTTCCTTGAGGACTCCGGAATCCAGAAACGTCTTTACGTTCTTGTAAATGGTGCCCAGGGAAATAGAGGGTATCCGCTGCCTGACCTGCCCGTAGATCAACTCCGGGGTTGGATGTTCACGCGAATCGACAACGGCTTCGTAGATGACTTGACGCTGGAAGGTAAAGGCGAGGCCTTGTTCCTTACAGCGGCGGCGGAAGTCGTCGAGGGCTTGCGTACGCAGGTCCGGCATAGACACTCATTATTAGACAGGAATCATTCTCCAGTGTCAAGTGTTATCTTTCAGGTGTTATTATCGATCCAACGGACGCCGGATCGCTTGCACTTTTTACATTGTATTGTGCGCCGGAGGCCGCCCCCAGTTAGTTCCGGGGATCGAGCACCCGATTCCCTCGACCCGGCTGGGATTTGATTGAACCCCGTGGCCGTTCGTTTTGCAGGGCAGCGAGCGGATCGTTCCGGAAAGAGGCCAAGGTTGGCAATTTGATGAGCTTCTTCCTCAGCGGTGACTGCAAAAATCCCACGAAGTCCTCCTTGAGGACGTTTTCACTTGGCCGTATAGCCGGCAAACCGTCGAAGTGACTCCGAAACGGCATTGGGGGAAGTTTCATTTTGCATTTGACGTTCCGATCTGCCGCATCCGGTTGTCCGATCGCCTTCGACGTTGGAATCAGCCTGGCAGTTCCAGATGCGTCCGAACTGGGTGCCGAGCTTGGATGGGCTTGCCGGTTTTCGCAATAGATCTCGGCTGGGAAGAGGGTTATCGTGGTTCGAGCAGCCCCTGTTTTAAGCCGCAAGAGTTCTAAATGCGTCCAGGGTGGGGAGCCAAATCTTCAATTCTGTCCTAACCCACCGTTCGCGCTTGTGTTCCCCCGAGACCTACTTATCGCCCGCAGCCCTGCTGCGTATGGTGTGGTCTGAGTTCGGCGTCGCGGTCTTGCGTTATTGCCTGAGAACTTGCGGCCGAGTAGTTCTGCTTCTCTCAGAGCAGTTTCTTCCGCAATACCCAGGTGGTCATTGAGCGTTGATTTTGGACAATCGTGGTCTTCAACGGGTCGGCCAGTTCGCCGCCTAACCGTTCGGCGGCCGAATCGAGCAGCGCTTCGTCCACCAGATACCGCTCCGAGCCATCCGGGGACTTGTGACGGCGTCCCTGGACGCGTTCCACCCGGCTCTCCATGCCGATCGAGGATCCGACGCGGCAGAAGAAGAGCCCGCCGGGTTTCAAGACCCGCCACGATCCGTGCAGCATTGACTCGAAATGCCCGTCGTCGCGGGCGAAATGGAGAACGGTGTTGCTGACGACCACATCCGCGCAAGCATCGTCGAAAGACATATTTTCGACGGCTTCGACTCGAAAATTCGACTCCGGCAGCGCCGGCGCGAGGGTCCGGGCCAGGGAACGGATGCTATCCACGGCCGCGGCGTCCGAGTCCGAGGCGTAAACTTCGTACCCTTCCCGCAGGAAGTAGACGAGGTTTCGACCGGAACCGCATCCGGCGTCCAGTATTCGCATTCCGGGTGAGATGCGGCCTTTCAGAAGCTGGTCGAAAAGATAGATGTCGATCTGGCCGAATTGTTCCTGGAGAGCGGGCATGGATAGTGATACAAACCTAGCCTAGGGGATCGGTGGCGTCAACTCTGTGTTTTGGGTTTTGTGAAAATGTTGTTCTATGAAATCTCTATGCTGCCCTCGTCCCCGCCCGGGCGTTGCCAGGCGCATCCAAACCGGGCGCCCATCTTGGATGGGCTTGCCTGTTTTCGCCGTGGCTCTCAGTGGGGGAAAGGGTTGTCGTGGTTCGAGCGGACCCGGTTTCAGGCCGCGAGGGTCCTAAATGCGTCCAGGATGGGGAGCCGATCTGTCCTGCATTGACAACACAGGCTGAGCCGAGGCCAAGCCGTGAAGTTCCTTGTATTCAGGTTCGAGTCCTCGCTGGGCCTAAAGCGATCCTGAAGTTGTTGGTGCGGGTAGCCGTACCAGCACGAGACCTTAACTAACGAACGGATCGACGATGCGCACGCCGGCATTTACAAAATCAGCACGGTTTCGCGTGACGACCGCCAGACTGTGGACGACTGCCGTCGCCGCGATGAGGCTATCCTTGATCGGCATGGCTTTACCGCGTGTGCGAAGACGCGCCAGCAGTTCCGCCCATTTCAGTCCGGTGTCTGCGTCCCAGGGCAGACAGTGGAGACGCCCAACCCCTGCGTCGAACCAGCGTTCCAGAGCGGTCCGCTTCCTTCCGTTGGGAAGAATGAGTATCCCGAATCGCAGTTCGCCGAGAATGACGGGATCGACGGCGATGTCGGGCTCATGTGCGCGAAGCCATGCCACGACACGCGGGTCGGGTGTTGGCTTCGTTGGCTCGCTCAGAACGTTGGCGTCGACCAGGTACTTCACAGCGCGTCCGTCGACTCAGAGTCGATAGGGACGAAGAACTCTTTCCGTGGACAAGCGAGCAGCCAGTCGATGGCGCCCTCGTTCGGCGGAGCCGCACGCCGCACGAGGCGATAGTCCCCGCGATCGAGACGTTCGACGTCGAACTCCTGTCCCGGTTCGACACGGTCCATCTGCCGGAACTCCGCCGGCAGAACGATCTGGCCCTTGGAGGAGATGGTTGTCTTCATGGAGGTAAGATACCGTCTTACCTGCCACAATGTCAAGCACTACGCGCAGGGAGCTACAACAGCATCAGTGACCGGAAAACCACCCGGAGCGGCGCTGTCGAACATACGACGTGAGTTCGAAACGCATGCACGACGGGGAGACAAAACGAAGGAGCCGGCGACAAACAGCGGCGTTTTGTGCGCTTATGCTATTATGTTGTTGTGCGAACCACGCTCGACATCTCAGATGAGGCTTTCTACATCGCCAAGGCCATCGCCCGGGATCAGAACCGCAGCCTCGGACGAGTGGTTGGCGACCTCATCCTGCAATCGTCGAAAGGGGCGAAAGGCGCATCGATAGAGATGAGTGATTACGGATTTCCCACTTTCCGTTGCGCGCGGCCCGTAACCACCGAAGACGTCAAAGCTCTCGATGACGAAGAGTAAGGTCTACCTGCTGGACTCTAATGTCCTCATCGCACTGGCGACGCCCGAACACAGTCTGAACGCGCGCGCGGCAGCGTGGTTCCGCAAGGGGCACCGGTTTGCAACATGCCCCATCACGCAAGGCGCGCTTTTCCGGTTCCACTTGCGCGCCGGTGTGGAGGCGACGGCGGAATCCGCAAAGCTTTTGCTTGAATCCATTTCCGGCCTCCCGCGGCACGAATTCTGGCCTGACGATGTTTCTTATCTCGACATGCCAACCACGGGAATCGCCGGGCATAGGCAGGTCACCGACGCTTACCTTGTGCTGTTGGCGCGGAAACACGGCGCTTCCGTAGCCACTATGGACCAGGCGCTGGCTGCTGTTCACGCCGCAACCACTCTCCTTGCATAGCGCCGGTCCGTTCCGCGGATCGGCGTCGCGGCTCAGGCAGCCGCAAGCACTTGAATGTACTGGAAGGCCGCCCTAATCTCAGGCGGCGGCCAAGCCAACAAAGTTCGAAACGCTTCCACAATGGGGAGCCGATTTTCATCCTCTTGAGAGCGTTGGGCTGCCTGGAAACCGCAAAAGCTAAGCCCTTTAACTTCAAGTTAGAATCCTGACCGGGTATGGCACCTGACAGAAAAGCCGGTAGCACCAACCAGTCGTTGGACCATCCATGGATACCCAAGCGGTTCCAATCGCGACTTGCAAGCTCGCGATAATGATCACTTCAGCGAGTTGGCAGCTTTGCGTCAACTTTACGGGCCGGACCATGTGGCTGTCAGAGAGTCCTTCAGAGCATCTTCGCGAGTTCGGCCAGCGCCAAGTCTCCATAGCCGGGGTCCTTCATTGAGAATTGCCCCTTCTTCATGCCCGCATTTATGTGCAGGAAGATTTCCGATTCCCGGTCGCCCTCGCCGA
>JANXXV010000484.1 GCA_025350445.1 Bryobacteraceae bacterium
TCATCTTCCGCGCGTTGTCCACTACCACCATGGTGCCGTCATCCAGGTAGGCTACCCCTTGGTTATATTCCTTGCCTTCTTTCAAGATAAACACCCGCATGGTTTCACCCGGCAGGACAATCGGCTTCAACGCGTTGGCCAACTCATTGATGTTCAGAATCTCCACGCCGTGCAGTTGCGCCACCTTATTCAGATTAAAATCGTTTGTCACCACCTTACATCCATAGATCTTCCCTAGCTCCACCAGCTTCATGTCCACGTCACGGATGTTCGGAAAGTCATCCTCCATGATCTGGATGTGCAACTGCGGCATTTTCTGGATGCGCTGCAGAATATCGAGGCCGCGCCGGCCGCGATTCCTTTTCAGGGAATCGGCTGAATCGGCCACCAGTTGCAGCTCGCGCAAAACAAACTGCGGGATCACTAGCGTGCCGTCGAGAAAGCCCGTCTCCGCGATATCCGCGATGCGGCCGTCAATGATAACGCTGGTGTCCAGTATGTTGAACGAGTGGCGCGTCGATTTTTCGCCGCCAATCAGTCCACCCAGCACGGAGAGGTCGAGCATATCGCCCTTCGAAGCGCCCACCGTAATTCCTATATATAAGGACAATGCAACGATGCCGATCTGGATGAAAGAAATAGTGGCCGGGTAGAGAGGTTGCGTCCGGCCCACGACGAGCGAAATAAGAAACGCACAAACGAGGCCGAGGATCGCGCCTAAGGAGGCTCCGATCAAACGCTGCAGGCTGGCGCGCTTGATCCGAACCTCAATGAATATGACTGCCAGGGCAAAAAGAAAGCCCGCCAGACCAGCAAGCGGGCTATCCAATTGAAACGGCTTCAGAACAAAGGCGATGAGGCCCAGAAGAAGAGCGAAAACGATACGAATTACAAGTAGCTCATTCACGGATATCCACCCCTGCCGGCCAGGCGTGTCACCGGTCCGTGCAGATTGAGATAAGTCTATCGCGTTGTTAACGTTAGTGCAAACAAATAGTGGCGATGAGTTACCGTCTTGCGGCCGGGATCACAAAGAGCGTGACGAAAACCGGCGCGGCGCGAATGAAACTAGAGAGCTTTTGCCAGCTCTTCCGCGAAAGCACTTTGCGGACCCTGATTCTCTTTTGTGGGCCGCTTATGTTTCTTGCCTGCGCGCCGATTGCGATCAAGAGCGTTCTGCGGCGGGCGTGCGGATTGTACTCCGGCTCCAACTCCTGCTCCAGCTACTGCGGGTGGAGCTCCTGGTCCAACCAACT
Organism: Bryobacteraceae bacterium; assembly: GCA_025350445.1. The sequence continues at coordinate 1,257 of JANXXV010000484.1, forward strand.
GCCGGGACTTCGGCGGCTGCGCTGGGTTTGCGCGAAGAAGACGATCTTCGAGAGGTGCACGATCAAACCGGCGGATGATGGAATTCATCTCTTCGGCATTCGGAGCATCAATGAAGGCGAATCCCTTCGATTCCTGTGTTTCCGGGTTTCGGATTACTTTGACGGCATCTGAAACCAAGCTTTCTGCGGTAAGCCATGACTTTATATCGTCAGCGGTTACCCAGACGGGGATATTTCCGAGAAATACAGTAAAGCTCATTCTTTGGGTTTATTTACTCCGTGGGGATTTTCGGGACCGGGTTCCAGGCGATTGGTCCATCTGAAGCAACACCATACTAGCACACTCGAATGCAAGTGGGAAGTGGAAAAAACGCGATTGCCATGCGCTATCTTGCTGGAACGGTTATGAATAAACGTTCAGGATTGCCGCCGTACAGTGGGCACCCTACTCGCGACGGGTTAACGGTTGTAGTTGGGCGTTACACCTCGGAGGTTTTGCCACACTAGATCGCACGCCTCTACCGTCGTCCGCTGCAGAGCGCCGTCCTCCATGTCGCGGATGTTGTTCTTCAACTGATCCAAATGGGAGGCGCCCAGAATTACGCAATCGGCAGCGGTATGGTGCAGCAGCCAGTTTAACGACAGGCTCACCATGGAACGGCCGGCCTCAGCGGCAACCATCTTTAGCCGGTCCAGCGCATCAAAATACGCCGGATGCCAGTAGCGGTCCAGATACATCTGGTTGCCGTCGAAGCGCGAGCCCTCCACCGGAGTTTCGCGAGGCTGCTTTCCAGTGAGCAGGCCGCCCGCCAGCGGATTATAGACCACGGTGGATACACCAAACTCCTTGCACATCGGGAGGTATTCCTGCTCAATGCCCCGTGCCAGCAGGTTATACATCGGCTGGCTGATGCGCGGGGGCTGATGGCTCTGGCGTTCTGAAATGGCGAACATCTGGCCCACCTGCCATCCGCTGTAGTTAGAGCTTGCGGTGTAGCGGATCTTGCCTTGACGCCGCAGGTGATCCATCGCTTCGAGGGACTCCTGGATGGACACATCATAGTCGGGCCGGTGCAAGTAATAGACGTCCAGATGGTCGGTACCAAGGCGCTTGAGGCTTTCTTCCACCGCGCGTAGAATCGCTCTCTTTGACAGGCCGCCCTCATCGGGGCCGGGGCCCATCGGCCCCCGTACCTTACTCGCCAGCACTACTTTGTGGCGGCGTCCCTTGAGCGCATTGCCCAGAAATACCTCTGACCTGCCTTCGTTGTAGACATTCGCGGTGTCTATAAAGTTGACCCCGTTCTCCAGGCAGAAATCAATCATGGACGTGCTGGTGGCCTGATCCGTCTGGCCCCCAAAGGTCATAGTTCCGAAGCAAGCCCGCGAAACATGCAAGTCAGTGTTCTTCAGCGTGATTGTCTGCATCTCTCCACCTTAGCGCGGAACTGCCGCGGTTCAGATTCAGCAGCCCGGGAGCGCGGCTATGGGACCGGATAGCCGGGCGAATCCACACGCGCCGTCCGCATGATGCCGGCAATCTTCGCCACCACTTCAGGATGTTGCGACGCAAGATCCTTCGTTTCGCCAATGTCTTCTTCCAGATTGTAGAGTTCAATGGGATTCGCCGCGGCGGTCTTGCGAACGCCCTTCCAATCGCCCAGGCGCACGGCTTGTGTGAAGCCTTGCTCGTGGAACTCCCAGTAGAAATAGGTCCGGCCTGGAATCGCTTTACCAGCCAGCGTGGGGACGATAGAAATTCCGTCGATGCCCGAAGGCGGCGCGACGCCGGCAATTTCCGCAGCCGTTGGCAGGAAATCCCAGAACGCCCATGGCTGGTTGCTCACCTCGCCGGGTTTGATCACACCGGGCCACCTTGCCATGGCGGGTATGCGGATTCCACCTTCATAAAGATCGCGCTTGATGCCGCGCAGCGGCCCGCTGCTGTGGAAGAAATCGGGGTGATTGCCACCTTCTTTATGCGGGCCGTTG
>JANXXV010000513.1 GCA_025350445.1 Bryobacteraceae bacterium
CCTGCATTTTCCTCGCGAAGCACATTGGCGGACCATTTCTCGTCAACCAGAATATCACCCTCTCGATCCCTGCCCTCTTCCTACAACCAGCCTCTATGGAACTCACGCAAGCCAAGCAAGCCGACATTAAGAAGGCGGCCCCCCCGGGTCCGCGCTAACGCTCCTGCCATCTATCACCCAAACGAAAAGCGTAACCTCCTAACCCGGCGTAGCCGGAACCAAACAGGGCGCGACAAATCGAAAGCTTGGACCCTCTCGCAAAGTACCTCCAACGGCCCGTGGCTATTGAACGAAAAGCGCTATCCAAAATCTTTTCTGCCAGGAAACGTGATGATTCCCTTCGATAGGTACTAATGCATCGCCCAACCGCCATCGACATTGATTGTCTGCCCGGTCATGCCTTCGCTAAGTAAAGAGGAGAGAAATAGCGCCGCACGAGCGATATCCAATGAAAGAATTCGCCGTTTCAGGCTCTGCATCTCACCCATCTTCCGAATCGTTTCCTCCGTCACGAAGTTCTTTTCCGATTTCGTGAACACAGCCCCCGGAGTGATGCAGTCTAAGTGAATGTTGCATTCACCGAACTCGCGCGCAAGCGAACGGGTCAAACCAATAACCCCGCCCTTGAAGGCGACATAATGGCTCAGTTCGGCCGTGCCCAAATGAAAAGTCACGGGCGAAACTTTCACAATCTTCCCGCATCCGCGCGAAAGCATACCGGGAGCAATGGCCTTGATGCAGTGAAACAAACTTTTTCGATTGACAGTCTGCATCCGATCCCGCTCAGCTTCCGTCATGTCGATGAATTTGAGGTGGGGAAAGATGCCCGCATTGTTCACTAATACGTCAATCCTGCTAAATTGGCCGATCGCGGAATCAACCGCTGCTGCTACAGCCGCGGGATCGCAGACATTCCCCATAGCCGCATGGGCGAAACCAAACTCGGATCGAATGGAGTGCGCTGTCGCGTCGTTTCTGGAGGAATCGCAGTCCAGCAAAAAGACTTTCGCGCCGTGCGATGCGAAAAGTCGAACGATTCCTTCCCCGATTCCCGTAGCCGAACCTGTAACTACCGCCACGCACTCTTTCAGAATCATAAGCATCGACGTTTACAGCTTATGGAAACGCTACAGGCAATTACTCTCAGATTTTTTCGTTCTCACGAATTTTCCGTAGACGGCTTGGCCGCAGTGGGCCGCGGCGGGCGACTAGGGTAGAACGTGGAAACAACCCGCCGCCGGAATTCCGCGGGTGGAAGCCCGACCGCGCCTTTGAACAGCGAACTCATGTGCTGAACTGATTTGAATCCAGTACTGGCGGCGATTTCCTTCGCGGCGAGATTGGTTTCCGTGAAAAGCCTCTTCGCCCGTTCCAACTGGACATCCCGAATCGCCGTGTGCAGAGTGCGGCCTAACGCGGTCTTGAAACGCGCTTCCAGGCCGGAGCGCGAGGCCGCAACGGCAGCCACCACATGGGGCACCTTGATGCCATTGCATGCGTGTTCCCGAATGAATGACATGGCCTTCGCCACCTGTGCGTCCTCAACTGGCAGTACGTCTGTGGAAAGGCGCATCACCACTCCTTCCGGATCCACCACGTAACGCCTTTTGCCGGAACTATTACCGCTCATCATCCCGTCCAGCAAAGTAGCTGCTTCGTATCCAATTCTGGCGGCCCCCTGCTCAATGCTCGTAAGCAGCGGACTGCTGAGCCGGCAAAGCACCTCATCGTTATCCACGCCAATGACTGCAATCTCTTCAGGAACCCGCAGGCCCGATAGCCGGCACGCCTCAAGTACCTGGCGTGCGCGATTGTCGTTGGCCGCCATCAGGCCGGTGGGCTTCGGAAGCGATACCAGCCAAGCGCATAGCGTCTTTTGGATGTGCGCCCAACGCCTGCTGTTCCGGTTCCGGCCACGGTAGATCTGGCAGGGAAAACCTCCCGCTCTTACGCGATCCGCAAACTCACGTTCGCGCTCCTCCGACCAACCGTTGATCGGAGTTCGCGGGTAACCATAGTACGCAAAGTACCGGAATCCCCGCTCCAGCAAGTGGTCGGCGGCCAGTCGTGCAATCGCCTGGTTATTGGTGAAAAAATAGGGAATGTGGGACTTAGGAGCATACCACCCATACCCGCTGCCAAAGCCGACCGTCGGGAGTTTGGACTTCATTACGGCCATCGCCACGTTTGGATGGTCTAAGTTGGCAATGATCCCGTCACCTTCCCAATCCGCTAAATCGGGAAGCCGCTGGTCCTTGTAACGCATTTTCTTCCATGTAAACGTTCCACTTGGTCCCTTCCTGCAGGTAAGCCGCTACGCCACCAATTACCCGCATATCGTAGGCCATTGTAGCGTCGTAGATCAGCGCCACGCGCCGTATTCGACTGAGCATGCCAATGAGTATAAAGCACTGCACGCTTTGGTGAATTCTGTAAAGCTTTGACGTAATTCTGTAACACTTCGGGATTGCGCGCCGTGGCGAAACCGGATAGCCTTTCATGTATACCAACGGTGCCCAAGGCGCTGCCGCTCTCTCGCTCAGTTCGCAAGGAGAATTACGATGCACTTCCCTGTTCGAAGCTTCAAGCCCGCGATCGCGTCGATTGCCTTCCTGTTTCTCGCCAGCCCGCTTGCTTTAAACGCTCAGACGAATACCGGCACCATTTCCGGAATTGTGACAGATACTACGGGAGCCGCCATAGAGTCAGCGCAAATCACGGCGGTCAATACGGAAACCGCAGCCAGTTCCAAGGCAACCAGCAGTGAGACCGGGGCCTATCGCATCGAATCGCTCCAGCCCGGCGTCTACCGGATTACCGTTGAAAAGGCCGGCTTCAAGAGTAGCGTGACCGAGAATGCCCGATTGGTCTTCTCCGGCCGCCTCGTCCTGGACCTCTCGCTCGCGGTCGGGAATGCAGCCGAAACAGTCGAAGTCCAAGCCTCCGCGGTAGAAATCAACAACGCCGTAGTGGAAGTAGCTACATCGTTGGAAGAAAGAGTTGTCAAGGATCTTCCGCTGCTCGTCGGCGGCGGGCGGCGGCAGATCGACGCATTCGTCTTTCTGATTCCCGGTGTCCAGGGCGATACGTTCTCCAGCCGTATCAATGGGGGCGTGGATTTTAACAGCGAAGTGCTCTTCGACGGTATTCCAATGGCATCTTTTGAAACGAACGGATACCAGACGGGTATAAATCCTCCCTACGAAGCGATCAACGAATTCAAGGTTCTGACTTCTGTATTCTCCGCTCAGTACGGTCGCGGACAAGGCGTCAAGAATTACCACTTCGGCCAGGGTACCAACGCGTTGCATGGAAACGCGTTTGATTTCATCCGCAATACGGTGCTCGATGCGCGGGGATTCTTCTCGCCAACCGCATCCATCAACAAACAAAATGAGTACGGTTTCACTGTGGGCGGCCCGGTTATTATTCCTAAGCTCTACAATGGAAAAAACAAGACCTTTTTCAACGTAGCCCTCGATTGGTATAAGTTTCGCGGCGCCGGTCTGAATACGCAATACACGGTGCCCACCACCGACTTCCGTAAGGGCGACTTCTCTGCGCTGCGCGATTCAAGCGGCGGGCTCATCCCGATTTTCGATCCCCTCACTCGTACGCCCTTTCCCGGTAACCTGATTCCTCAATCCAGAATCAGTCCGACTTCCGCGAAGGTGCTTCCCTTGATCCCCGTTCCCACAGGATCGGGTCTTGTGAACAATATCGGTCCGGGTATCGTGAGTATTCCTAACAATAATTTCTCCTGGTCATACAATATCGCCCACAACATTACCGACAACCAGCGGGTGAACTTCACAAATTGGCGGACTGCGTCGGCGAATCAGTGTCTCTTAGGCAGCAATATCAGCGGACCCTTGAGTGGCTTGTCGAATTGCCCTGGCAATGCCACCGCGTACCTCGGCAACTATTCGTATGGCATCAGGCCAAACCTCATTCTGAGCGTCGGCGCTCTGTGGTTCAGAATATTAAATAACCAGGAAGTGGGCGGACCCCCGAATACATTGGTCGACTTCCCCGGACTTCCCAAAGGCTCCAATGTTGCATTTCCGCGCATGCTGTTCAACGGCCCCCTCGCGGCGCCGGTACAATTTGGAACCGGCTTCCAGGGCGATTTGAACTTTCAACCCGGCACCAGCACCGTCGAAAATGTCCTTTGGATCAAGAACAAGCATTCGTTGAATATTGGCTTCGAGTTCCGCCAATCCCGCAATACCACTTCCATCTGCGAGGGCTGCCCCGCGCGTTTCGAGTTCAGCAACCGATCAACCTCGTTGCCGGGGTCGCCTAATTTCGCCAATTACGGGCACCCGTTTGCAAGCTGGCTTCTGGGTATCGCCGATGTCGCCACTGCTTCTACGGGCTTGGCTAACCGCGTATTCCGCAACTCATCATTCTCGGGATACATTCAAGATGACTATAAGTTTACGTCGAAATTGACCTTCAATCTTGGCCTGCGGTATGACGTATTTATTCCGGACTCCGAGGATACGAATCGAATCGCCTACTTCAACCCCGGTCTCGCCAATCCTGAGGCGGGAGGCCGCCTGGGAGCACTTACGAAACCCGGAACCTGCGAATTCTGCTCCGGCCGTAACCGGCTCGCCGACATCCATTGGAAAAACTTTGCGCCGCGTTTTGGTTTTGCTTACGCGCTCAACAGCAGGACCGTGATCCGAGGGGGCTATGGAATCGTCTACGGCTTGGGCGGTGCAAATGACTTGGGACAAAGCCGTATCAAGACTAATTTCCTCAACGGTTCGTCCGGAAACTTTACTTCGGTTTCTCAGGACGCGGGTGTAACTCCCGGGTACGGTTCGTGGGATCGGGCCTTCCCTTTGCCGATTGTCGCGCCTTTCCGGCCAGGAATTGGAAACGGCCAGGATGTCAACTTCGCCGGCCAATACCAGGGTGCCGCGCCCTACATTCAAAATTGGACTCTGGGAGTCGAATGGGAACTACCAGGTTCCGTATTGGTTAGCGGCAGTTACGTCGGAAACAAGGGAGCAAGACTGTTTTCCAATCTTGAAAATTTAAACCAGGTGGATCCGAAATATCTTAGTCTCGGAAGTGTCTTGCAAGCAGATATCAACAGCCCCGCGGCGCGTGCGTCTGGCATATCCAGCCCTTATCCTGGATTCTCCGGTAGCGTCGCTCAGGGATTGCGGCCCTTTCCTCAATATAACTTCATCACCAGCAATTTCCAGGAGACTGGCGCTACCCGTTACGACGCACTTCAGGTTACCGTCCAGCGCCGCTTCAGCCAGGGGTTGGAATTCCTGGTAAGCTACACAGCTTCCCGCCAGTTGAGCAACACCAACTCGGGCTTCGGAACTTTTAACGGCACTGCGGTCAACACCTTCGATCGAAAGGCGGAATACAGTCTCGCACCGAGTGACATCCCTCAAATGCTCGCAGTTAGCGGACTCTACGAATTGCCCATCGGTAAGGGCAAACGTTTCCTCAATGAGAAGGGAGTCGCCGGACGGCTGATTGGCGGCTGGCAGTTCGGCTGGGTAACCAGCTACCGAAGCGGAACGCCCGTCAGCGTAGGGGCCAGCAACGTACTGCCGATCTTCGGTGGCGGCAACAGGCCCAACATCGTTTCCGGCGTCGATCCGCAATTCAAGAAGAGCGGTTTCGATCCGGCCAAAGATAAGTTGTACAACATCGCAGCCTTTTCGCAACCGGCCGATTTCACTTTCGGCAATGCTCCCAGAGTTCAGCGCAATCTGCGCGACTTCCCGTACTTCAATGAAAACGTGAATCTCTCGAAATACTTTCGCATCACGGAAAGTGTCAACATTCAGTTCCGTGCGGAGTTCTTCAACGTTTTCAATCGGGTTATTTTCGGCGGCGGGAACTCCTTCTACTCGCCTACAAACGCCGCGTTTGGAACTGTTGGAGGTCAAGCCAACACCCCTCGGCAGGGTCAGTTAGCTCTGAAATTGAACTTCTGACAAATGTTTCCCTGACTTCGATTCAAGCCGAGCGTGGCGTTGCTGAGCGTTTTACCGCCCGGGACGCCACGTTCGGCCTGATCAAAAACTGAACGGGTGCCAGTTGATCGTCCCCAACGACCCAACGTCGAACCGCCCGCCTTCAACGGAACAGCAACCTGACAGCAGACGAAAAGTTCTGAAAACAGCCATTTCAGCCACACAAATTCCGAGCCGGTTCAACAATCTTGCCCCCCCAACCTCCCCTGTTTTCAACGACTCCATCCCCAAACCAATCCAAAACCCTTGACACGCTATCGATCATAGAATCGGGAAAGCGAAAACAGCCGACCCAAAGCCGCACGGGGCCACCGCTCGTCAGATCGAAGCCAATCGCCGCAACGCCGCTGGCCCGCATCAACCTAAAAACGGCAGTTGGTTGCGCAGCAGTTGAAAGTATCTGATTCTACAGAGACCATCCACGCTCGAACAGTCCAACTGCCGTTTTTAGGATCAAATGTCCGAGGCCGGCAAACAAGCCATCCGCGGCAACGCCATCCGCCACGGACTCGCGGCCCGCATCCTCGTAGTGCTCCCAGGCGAAGACCAGCTCTTCTACAATGAAATCCTCGAATCGCTCCAAACCGAATACGCTCCAGCCACAACCCGGGAAGAGATGCTCATCCATCAGATCGCCGAAACCTACTGGCGCCTCATCCGCGCCCGTAACATGGAAAGTGGGGGTTTGAAAGTGTGCGCGGAAAATCTGTCCAATAAATTCGGCATCAGTCCAGCCAATCCCGACGACCTGAGCCGAGGCGCAGCCTTGGCCGTGGCCTTAGCCAACAACGAAAAGCTCTTCTCCCAAGTGGACCCTACGAAATCACAGCCGAGCGCTCCTACTCGCCGCACCATCCGCAAACTCCGCAGTGCCCAGCGCAACCGCCAACCGCAACCGGCAGCCACGCCGTCCCGCGAAATTCGTTCTGTTCCGCAATCCGGGCCTGCGCCGCCACCACCACCACGCCCGCCCCCAGTCACCAAAATTCGTTCTGTTCCGCGATTCGCGCTACCGGATTTCGAGCACGACAGCCCGAAAATGCCAACGCCTCCAAGCCGGACAAATTGTGCGAAACCTTTAAGTCGGCCACGCCCATCTTGTCCCCGCCTATCGCCTGACGGGAGGCTTGTTCGGAGTCATTGTCGTATTGCGCAGCAGACGCCCCGCCGGTCCAAACTCTCTGATTCGAATTAACTCCGCACGGTCTTTGGGCGCCAGATTTCCCTTGCCGTCCGTTGGCGTGAGCCGCACCTCGACGACGGGTATGCGATCAAGGGCCTCCGCCGCCGAATCTACTTCCCGTCCGGCTTTGTCCAGATACACGAACTGTTGCCGCTCGGGGGCGTCCTCAGCCTTCGCTATCCGCACAGAGCCGTCGTATTCGTCGATCATCCGGATCGTTCCCGGATGCGGTGCAAACTGTTTCACTTTCCTTCCTCCTTTCGACTTCGCCTCCCCGCGCAAGCCGGATGCAAGAGCGCATCCCGCACCTGCGCGGAGAATCCTGATCGTCTGCCTTCGAGTCATGGCGTCTTCGCGCCAAACAACTCCTCCAGGCTCTTGTACCGATTCGGATACAACTCCTTGGCAGTTGCTTCGCATGTCGTACCCTTGCTCAGAGAATACATCACAAGCGATTCCGAGAAATCTTCGTCAGTCGAACTGTCGGCGTATTTCGATGGCGATCTGCCGTCGCTTTTCATCGCCTTCTCCCACGCCTTCTTCTTGCCATCGTCCGACCAGAGATCTTTAGAATAGCTGTGGCCACCCTCGTGAATCATTGTCGAGTCTGTGAACTCCTGGCTCCACTTGTCCTGTGGATAGAACGTAACACCCGAGGTTCCGCCGGTAGCCGCGGACGAAAAGTTCGGTATCTTGTACTGCGTGGCCCAGTAGGCATCGCTCGGATTGGCATTCGGGCTCGCCACCACTTGCGGGATCTTGTCCAATTGAGGTGCGGGCACAGCGCCCATCGCGGTAGCCAATTGCTCCGCCGTGGGCAGCGATTTGCCCGTTGGCGGATTCTTCGGCATGATTAGCTTCTTCTTGCCGCCGTTGACATCCACCTCATACTCCAGTGCGTCCTGCTCCGCGGCATCCCCCGGAAACTTGTATTTGATATCCTTCGGCGGACCCAGCGTGGCGGGCTTGCGGATACGGTCGAAGTTCGCCTTTGTGGACTCGACCGTGTAAGGTTTGTCGAGATAAGGACATTCTGCCGGGATCTTGGGCGCATTCGGGCACGTCTCCGTAGCTTCGCCAACCGGTTTGTCCGAGCAGTTCTTGTCGGCGTCCTTGCCCGCATTGGACAACGCGTTTGCCAGTGCGGCGGCCCCGATTACTACGGCCGCGATACCGGCCACTACCAGCAGTGGAATCATCGGCCGGTACCCTTTTGATCAAGCCACGCCAGATAGGACTGGGACCGCTCCATCAAGATGTCCATCCTTACCGTGGGGGTGCGAATTGTAGGGTCCGTCAACACTTCCGTTGCCCACCGATATGTCCCATCCGAATCAAAGGATTCGCCGAAGGCAAACTGCAGGTCGATGAATTTGCAAACATCGCGTTCCGAGATTATGCCGTATTTCTTCGCCCGTTCGATTCCGGCCTCGATCGCGCGTCGCACACCCTCCGGATTTAGCGCCTGAACATGATCGGAGAAGTGCTGCGAGAGATGATTCCGCATGAAATCGATGAACCGCTTGCGGGCGTCTACCTCAAGCGAGCTCATCTGCTTTTTGCGGATTTTCATTGTGCCTGTGATTCAAAGCTTGCGTCATTACTATAACCCCATTCCACCACGCAAGGAACGCTCTCCCCGATGAAAGAACCCGTTTCCTGCGAAATGCTAAAATCCTGTTTATGGTTTCCTGTTCTCTTTCCCATCTCGAAAAGATTGACGCCCAGGTTGCGCGCCAGAGCCTCCTGCTTCATCCGTTCTACCAGTGCTGGACCCGCGGCGAACTTCCCGCGGCGGCCCTTCGCGACTACGCCGCCCAGTATTATCACCACGTAGCCGCGTTTCCCACATATCTTTCGGCGCTGCATTCCCATACCTCCGATCAGGCCGTGCGCCGCCAGATCCTCACCAACCTCATTGACGAGGAAGCGGGCGCCCCAAATCACCCGGAACTCTGGCTAGCCTTCGCCGCCGGCGTGGGCGTTTCCGCTGAAACAGCGAAGAACGCCGCGCTCTGGCAGGAAACCCGCGCCTTGATCGACACCTACAAATCGATCTGCCGCGACCGCACCGTGGAAGAAGGTCTCGCCGCCCTCTATGCCTATGAGAGCCAGATCCCCGCAGTCTCCGAATCGAAGATCGAAGGGCTCCGCACCCACTACGGCGTCAATTCCGAAAACGGCCTGGCCTACTTCAAAGTACACATCGAGGCGGACCGCGAGCACTCCCGCGTAGAACGCAATCTGCTCCAAGCCGCCATCAACGATCGGAATGCCGCTGCTGTCGGCAGCACTGTCGGCGAGGCGCTTAACGCCTTGTGGGAAATGCTCTCCGGAGTCTGCCGTCGTCACCGGATCGCCTGCTAACCGCCACGTTTTGAATCGGAAGACAGGGCATCCCGCGCTGGGACGCCCTGTCTTCCCGGCGATCTCCCCGTACTTACCCAACTCGCCGTTGCCCTACCAAACTTGCGCCTCCCGGTAGACGGGAAGGATGCCCGAACCGGAACGATAGGTCGTCAACTTAGTGCGACCGCCCAGTTGGCGAATAACACGGGCAAAACCCCGAACATCTCATTCGATTACAACGCCGTCACCATCACGAACCGTCTCTCCCTTCCGGGTCTGTGTTTCGGGCACGGCGGTAAGCCCGCTTTCCGGGAAGCTGGGTATGTGCTTCACTCAGGTAATTGCGATGGCAACAGCTCGGGTGGGCATAGGCGTTAAGATAAGAACGTTTGTTCTTGAAAATGTTTCGGATTCGATTGATCATCTACCGCCTTCTCACGCGCGCGGCTCAGCCGGATCAATCAGTTAACTGAGCCGCTCGCCGTGAGGGAGTGGTGCTGCGAAGTCCGTAGTTTGGCTTATCTTAACGCCTATGGCTCGGGTGGGGCGGTCCCCCTGGACTGCGCGGGACGCCCTCGTCCCGCTGCCGGAAGCGGGACGACAGTTCAATGCGCCAGCCACACGAATGGCTACGAGACCGTGCCCACCTGACTCAAGCACATACCCAGTTCCGGGAATATAGTGCGCTGGGCCGATACCGCGAATTGCGCGCCGTAGCATTACCGCGAAAGGCGCAGATTCCGCCAGTAGGCGTTGCCGGCGGTTTTGCCCGGCAGCAGCACGCGTTGCAGCAGCCGCAGGTCCACCTCGCGCCCGGCAAACTGCTGCAGATCCACGTCGATACTCTCCCACTTCCGGTCTTCTTTGTCAGAACCGCCATCAATGGTGCGGTTCAAGACCAGCGTATCGGCTGCGTACACCTGTAACTGCCACGCCCTTCCAGCATCGGATCCAACCTCAACGTGCAGCTTCGGCGTGCTCCCCGGATTCACCTTCCGCGATAGGACAAGGCCCCTGACTTCGTCTCTTGGATACGTGGCCAATACATCGCCGTTGAGATAAGTAATGCCGCGAATCCCACCCATTCCGCCGCCGGCGCCTCCAAAGCCTGCCCGCTCCAGCGTCCATTCGGGATTCCAGAATTGCATCAGGTCAGCCAGCTTGAAGATCTCAGCCGGCTGCGTCCGCACTTCTTGATAGGGAACCACGAAGTCACCGTCAGTGCCCTTTGCGCCATTCGCCAATGCGAACAGCTTCCCGATCTTTGCCGTTCTGCGCGCCAGTTCGGATATCCGCTCGTCTACCGGAGGCGTCAGCTTCACGCCGCCCATTTCCGATCCCACGATCCGGTCGTGAAGCTGTTCCAACAGTTCCGCCGGCAGCCCTTTCAAACCGTGCATCGTCCCAATCACCGTAGCGGCGTTCGCCGCATTGCAGTCCGCGTCCGTGAAATCAGCCGCGTGCGTGGCAAGGTTCACCGTCTTTAGGAAGTCTCCTTCGCCGAACCACACACTGGCCGCTACAATCCCGCCATTGGCCACTGCATTGTTGGTCGCGGGGTATTCCATATGCCAGCGATCCTCCACTGCGTTGAACACCTCTTGCGCACTCTTGCCCTGCTCGGCGAGGCTCACTACCAGATCCAGGCACTGGCGATACGGCGAATCGGGATGGATCAGCTTCGCCGCTTCGCGCACGATTTTCATGGGATCGGCTTCGCGGAACCCCAGACTGATCATGCCCGCCATGAATACAGCCCCGTCAGTCCCTTCCGCATAGCCGTTCAGGTGGCCGTACTGCCGCGCCAGCCGTCCGGCCAGATTGGGGTTGCCAGGCGCGATCATGCCGTACAGATCCGCGCTGAATTGCGGGCCAATGCTGAACCAGAGTTTGTTATATCGCGGACTCCCCGTTTCGCTGCCCTTCATTCCTTTGGCCAGCAGCAGGCGCGCCTGTTCGCTCGATCCCCAGGACCCTGCCGAATTCTCTTTCCATTGCTCCCCGAGTTGGTCCAGCGTCATTTTGAGGCCGTATTTCTCGAATCCCCGCAGCGCCACCATCTCGTAGTACCAGTCGTCATCCACGGGCGCGACAGTGTACGTTTTTGGATATTCGGAAATCCACGTCCGGGAACTGATCTTGTGCTCATGAGGCCATGCCAGCAGGACGGCCATGATCTCCGCCGCCCATGCAGCCTGCACCCGGTCCTGATAATCCGCGGTCGTCAGCCGCAGGCTCTCAGCCTTCGGCGAAGCCGCGTTGGCGGACGCCGCCGCCACTAGAAGCGCCATCAATACTTTGAACATCGCACTCTCCTTTCTCCTCCGCGCACGCAATTCAGCGGGCCCGGGCGCCTGTGATTTCCCGCGCTTGCTCCGCTCTGCCGACCGACGTGGAATTTCGAATCTTCAGTTCCGCCGGAAGCCGGATATGCACCGGCGGGGCTCCCTTGCGCTTACCCTCAATCTGCTCGATCAGCAACTCCGCTCCCATGAATCCGATCTCATAGGCGGGCTGCGCAACGGACGTAATCGGAGGGGAAAAACTTTCGGCTTGTGGCAGGTCGTCGAAAATAGCCACTGCCAACTGCCCCGGACAATGCACGCCCAACTCGCGCAGCGCGCGGAAAGCGCCCAGGCCCATCATTCCGTTGCTGACGAACAGCGCCGTTGGCTGCCGTCCGCTAAGCCACAACTGCTTGGTTAGAACAAACCCGCTCTCCATCCGGAAGTCGCCTTCCAGAATCAAATCCGGATTCAGCTTGATATTCGATTCTGCAAGTACGTTCTTGTACCCCTGCAGCCGTTCGATGGCCGATTGTACCTGCAGGTTGCCGGTGATGATGGCAATTCGCTCGTGCCCGGCCGAAACCAGGTGCCGCATGCACATTTCGGTGCCCCCGATGAAATCGGCCGAAACAGAACTGATCGAACTGCCCGGTATGGTGCGGTCCAGGCACACCACCGGCACTCCCGCCGCCACCATCGCTTCAATGTGCGCCGGGTTCCCTCTGTTCGGCGCCATCACCAGCAGAATTCCGTCCATGCGCCGGCTCCGCAGCATGTTTAGCGCCAGTTGTTCGCGCTCCAGTTGGTTATCGGTGTTTACCGTTACCAGCAGATACTTGTGCTGCAGCGCCGCATCCTCCGCGCCTCTTGTCAACAGCGGAAAGAATGGATTGGTGATGTCTGGAATCACCATCCCCAGTGTGTGTGTCTGTTTGCTTTTCAGGCTCCGCGCGATGTGGTTCGGCTCGTAGTTCAGCACTTCGATCGCGTTCAACACGCGATCCCGCAATGCCGGCCGCACCTTCGCCGAACCGCTCAACACGTTTGACACTGTTCCCGCGGACACCCGCGCTTTCACCGCAACATCTTTCAGCGTGGCCATTAATCGTTCTTTTCTTACGAATCCGCCCTCAACATCAGAACTGCAGCCTTACACCGAACTGCACTGGCCCGCGCCAGGCATAGGGGGCAAGCGCCGTCTCAACGTCAGAACTGCAGCCTTACACCGAACTGCACCGCGCGGGGCTGTTTCTGGCTAGTGGACTTGCCAAACAGACCGCTCGACAAGTCGCTGGTCGGAAGGTTCAGGTTCACCCGGTTCAGAACGTTGAACATCTCACCCCGCAAATCCAGCACAGAGCCCTCACCGCCGTAGAACCATGGCAGACGGATGGATTTGATGATGTTGAGATTCACGTTCGCCAAACCCGGGCCCTCGAATGTGTTTCGGCCCAAATTCCCTTGCTGCCCCTTCGGCGGCAGCGGAAAGTCCGCTCTTTGAAACACTCCAGTGATGAAGTCGCTGCGCGATGGCGTCCGCGTATTGCCCGCCGGCGCGTTCGGGACGTCGAAGTTTATCCGTCCCCATTGAAATCCCCTCCCGAAGCGTAGGAGGCGCTGGTGAATACCGTATATGGCGAACCGCTCTGTACTATCGCAATGGTGGATAGCTTCCAGCCTCCCAATGTGTTCTTCAATATTGCCGCCTGGAACGGGTTCGGCAGTTCCCAAACCGCGTCTACCGCCAGCCTGCGGTTGATGTCGTAGTCGGCTCGTCCAAACTGCCGCTGCAGATTCGCTATGTCCAGAATGTTGCGGCCGTTGGGCACGCCGTTGTCATTGCTGCTGTCCACGTCAAGCGCTCGGCCCGTGGTGAAAATGGCGCGGGCGGACCAGCCGCGCGCAAATCGGCGTCCCAGCGACAAGGAGAAGATATTGCCTTTCGATGTGCCTATGGTCCGGCCGAAAATGATCGGTCCGAAGTTGGGATTCAGCCTGGTGAGAGATCCATTGGTCGCAAGCAGATTGCCTGCAAAGCGGTTCACATCGGACTGCGTATACAAGTGATCGCTGTGCGTTCCCAGGTAGTCCGCTTCCGCCACGAAGTTGCTGCCCAGGCGGCGCTGTACGCTGAACGTCCAGCTCTGCGTGGACGGTTGCGTAGGGATGGCGTCCATTCCACCCACGGATACACGGCTGCCAATGATGCCTCCGCTCGCGTTAATGCCAAACGTAAACCCGGGCGGCGGCGGAAAGTAATAACCGCCCGCCGAACCCAGTCCGTAGCCGAACCGGGTTCCCGCCTGTTGAATCGTGAGGGCTGGCGAACCGAATGCCGGCGGATTCGTGTTGCTGCCGTTCGTCCCGTAAGCCAGGTTCGCCACTCTGCTGTAGTAAATGCCATACCCGCCACGGATCGAAGTAGATCCGTTGCCGAACACATCCCAGGCAAGTCCAACACGGGGCGCGAGTCCGTTCGGCCGGTTCGTGGCGAAGTATCCATCACCCCGAACCTTCATCGTGCCGGACGTAACCTGCTCCGCGAATGTGCTGCCGCTGCCCGGTGTGAAGATCGGGAACGGAACATCGCCCTGGTGCCCCGTGGCCCAGTGTCCGAAGTAATCCCAACGCAAGCCCAAGTTCACCGTTAGACGCCGGGCGGCTTTCCAGTCGTCCTGCACATAAGGAGCAACATACAGTGAGTACAACTTTCGGTACAGATTCGACGCCGTGTCGCCCCGGGCAATGTCGATTGTCGGTCCGGCTTGGGAAAACGGCAAGTCCTGCGCGAAATCGAGGATGTTAGAAAACTGAAACGTAGGGCGCGCATTGTTCGACTGCACGGCATACCCTTGCTGCCGGTCGACATCAAAGCCAAATTTGATCTGGTGGCTGCCGCGGAGCCACGTCAATCCGTCATGCATGATGTAGTTGTTGTGCTGGAAGCGGTAGTAACCCGCCTGGTTGAATCCTGTGGAGATGCCGCTGATGTTCACGTTCGGCAGCAGCGCGGCTTCCCCATCGGCCGGAGGATAGTGCCCGCCCGCGCGCACCACCGATACGGAGGCCTCATTCAGAAGCGCGGGCGTGAAGGTGTGCGTCCAGCTAAGCCGTGCGAAGGGATTGGTAGTGGGATACGGATAAGTCAGAGTCTTGCGCGTGCTCAACACCGTGCCATCTTCACTCGGAAGGAAAAAGCTGAAGTACACGCGGTCTTTGTAATCCCGCAGATTCTGGTCAATCCGAACATTCCAGGCGCGCGACGGCTGTGGAACCGGCTGTGTGATGGTGGCCGTACCGACCGCGGGCAGATCCGCCGGAAACATGTCCGAGGCGAAGCTACCCGGATTCGCTTGCCTCACTTGGGCCACCGTACTGATGGCCGTGGTGGGGTAAGAAATCGGATTATCGAGCGTCAGAAATTTCGCCGCTAACGAGTTTGGGAAGCGGCTCTTCACGAAGCTAACGAACTCCGGCGTCTCAAGGCGAACTACAGATGTGGACGCCACCGATGTATTGAGCCCGAAATAGCTGACGAAAAAGAAGGTCCGGTTCTTGATCACCGGTCCGCCCAGCGTGAAGCCGTATTCGTTTCGCCGCGACGCCGGAAGGGCCGACTGAAAAATGGTTCTCGAAGTGAGCGCGTTGTTCGTGTGGTATTCGGACAGCGTCCCGTGTAGCTTGTTGCCGCCCGATTTCGTAAACACTTCCACCAGCGCTCCACTGTTCCGTCCCTTCTCCGCGGAGAAAGAGTTTGCCGAGACCCGGACCTCTTGAATCGTGTCGGGCTGCGGTGTCAGATTCGCGATGCCGTCGCGCGAGTTGCCGTTCACGCTGGTCCCGTCCACCTGATACTCGTTCTGTTCCTGCCGTTGCCCGGCCGCGTTGATCTGAAAACCGGGTTCGGCCTGAAAACTGTCCTGCGCCACAGCCGATCCGCTGCCGTACAGAGCCCCGCTACCCGTCACCCCGGGAGCAAGCGCTACAATCGCGGCATATACGTTTCGGCCCAGCATCGGCACCTCGGTGATTGTCTTTTCCTCGACTGAGCGCGATATGTTGCTCCTTCCCGTTTCAATCGCGTTTGCCACCGCTGTGACTTCTACTTGAATAGCCTGCTCGCCCACGGCCAGAACCGGATAGACAGTGCGCACGGCGCTGCCTTCCAGAATCAGATTGGTCTGCACCCACGTCTTAAAGCCTTCCCGCCTGACCTCCAGCCGGTAGCCTCCGGGCGGAAGCTCGGCGATGCGGAAGAAGCCGTTTTCCGACGTCGCGGTCTGCCTGGAAACCTGGGTGGATTCATTGACCAGCATGACGGTGGCGGCCGGTACGTTGGCTTGCTGAGAATCGTTAACCGTTCCTTCCACGCTACTGCTGAACTGCGCGAACGCCACGCTCGCGAAAAAGAGGGCGCCGGCAAGGCGCGACGAATTCCAGACAGTTCCCACGGAGAACTTCCATCGACAGAATGAATCGGTTCATCATGTCTCATTTTGGAAATCGAGTCAACACAATTCGTCATAGCCAGCGTTTCACCATTACCTCTCTTGACGATTCTGCGCGAGTCTCTATGGAATTGGACCGATTCAAATTGATTGGTTCTCCAAAATCACGTTGGCAAGTCCTTGGCTTGCTCGCCGCCGCCACCGTTCTCGGCTACTTCGACCCGCAGAGCCTTCCTGTACTCATCGGCGGGTTGACGCGAAGCATTCCGATTTCCGATCGCCAATACTCCCAACTGCAGTTTCTGATCCTGCTGAGTCACAGCGTGATGTACGCCGTCGGGGGGCATGCTGCTCGATCGGCTTAGCACGCGCAAGAGGCTAGTGTAGTGTCCAAGAAATAGCTGGACAGGCCAAGTCGTGTCTCACCCGAGGGGTTCATCTCAAAATCCGCGTTTATCGGCGTCCATCCGCGGCCAATAACTATGCGCCGCCCAGTATTAGCTCCCGATCGACGCCGGTTAACGCAGATTTTGCGCGGAACCGCAGTATTCGATCTGTCCAGCTATTTCTTGGACACTAC
>JANXXV010000542.1 GCA_025350445.1 Bryobacteraceae bacterium
CTGCGCTTTCAACGTGGCCTGGCAGCAGCCGGACCAATTCAGCCGGGTGCTTTCGCGCATCGGAAGCTTTACCAGCATTCAATGGCAGCCCGGCGTGCTGGATGGCGGGAACGTGTACCCAAATAAGATCCGCAAGGAGCCTAAGAGAAATATCCGAGTGTGGCTACAGGATGGGTCCGGCGATCTGGAGAACGAACATGGCAGTTGGCCGCTGCAGAATATTCAGATGGCGAATTCGTTGAAGCTGAAGGAGTACGATTTCCATCTCGAATGGGGTACAGGCAGCCATAACCGGAATGGAGGCCACTCGGAGTTGGCGGAAGAAATGATCTGGTTATGGCGCGGTTACGACCCGGAAAAGAGAGAGCAAACCTACCAGATGGAAGCCTCAGAGAAAGCTAAGCCTCTGTTCCGGATCAAGGCGCTGAACCGGGAGTGAGCCCCCCGGCTGAATGCCCCGCCCGCGGTGCGGCTGGAATGAAGTGTCCGCAAATTGGCCAGGCACTCGGATTGGACTGCCGGTCCACCGGGTACGAAGCTATCCGCCTGGATGGCGGTTGTGATCGGGGAAGCCGAGCCAGGGGCCCCGGCGCGGACCATGGGGTCCGCCGTCCTGGGAAGCTCATGGCAGGTAAGGAATGGGATCAGTTCCTTGGGAGAATGGCCTTCGGGTAGCGCGGCAGCGGGTCGAGGGGGACCCGGGGGAGAGGCTGGCGGCTGCCCCACCTGCGCTACGGCCTGCAGTGTGGAAGAGTTATTACGTTACAGGGAATGAATTGAATACTCCACTCATCGAATACAAAGATATTACTGTTTGCCGCGGGGAAAAGGTGGCACTCGATTGCATCACGCTATCCATTGCCGTGGGTGAACACGTGGCAATCCTGGGGCCGAACGGCTGCGGGAAATCAACGCTGATCAAGACGATGACCCGCGAGTGCTATCCGCGGCTGGACGGGCCGGGTTCCTGGATGCGCATAATGGGGCGGGAAATCTGGAACGTCTTCGACCTGCGGGCGATGTTGGGCATTGTCTCAAACGACCTGATGCTGAGCTGCACACGGGACTATTCCGCCCGCGAGATTGTGCTCTCGGGATTTTTCAGCAGCATAGGAATCTGGGGGAACCATCACGTGACGCCGGAAATGGAGCAGCGGACGGATCAACTGTTGGAGCAGTTCGAGATCGCTCATCTGGCGGAAAGGAACACCGACGAATTATCTTCGGGCGAGGCGCGGCGTGTGCTGATTGCGAGAGCGCTGGTCCACGACCCGAAGGCGCTGGTATTAGACGAGCCGACGACGAGCCTGGACTTCCACGCGACCCATGAACTGCGCGAGACGCTTCGCAGGGTGGCGCATTCCGGAACAAGTATAGTGCTGGTAACCCACCATTTGGCGGATATTATTCCGGAAGTGGACCGGGTGATTTTGATGAGTAGCGGCAAAGTGCTGCGTGACGGCCCGAAGCCCGAGATTCTGACGTCGGCCGCATTGTCGGAAGTGTTTGCGACCAAAGCCGAAGTGGTGGAGCGCGGGGGCTACTATCAGGTGTGGTAAGGGATATTGAAGACTCGGCCGCGGTGCGGCTACGAATGGCTTTTCCGGTGGTGCCAGGCAGCGGGTCCAGAGGACCCGCTCTAAATGGGCGACTGGGGCTTGGGGGTGGCAATATACCCTTTTACCCGGTCTTTCCCCACTTCGTTGACTACGATTTCATACAGTTCATTTACTTCCAAAGCGTAGGGCTGGCGAACTTTTGTGACCATGAACTGGACCGGTTCATTAATAATCCGGTCTTTCTTTTCCACCTTCTTATCATTCACCAAAACGTCCATGGTGAAGCGGAATTTCTTAGGATCGGTTTTTCTCAGGACCACATTCACACCAGCGATGATAGACGCTTGCTTGCTCTTAATATCAAACTCGTAGTAGCTTTTTTCGCCGATCGCCCGCAGAACCTGGAGTTCCTTTTGATTGGTGGCGATTTGACCGCTTTGGACACCCATATCGCCCTTGACCCGCCGGAGATCCGCCACCGTGCGTTCAAGCCGGTTGCGATTATCGGCGACCTCTGTCCGCACGGCGACCACTTCGGTACTTACTTCGCCAAGCTTCGAATTTGCCTTATGAGCCGCCTCTTCCACTTGAGTGAGGTCGCGCTTCAACTGAGCCTGCTGCCGCTCGTTCCGCGCCTGTTCACTGACCAGGCGGCGGGCGAGTTCGGCGGACAGTTCTTCAGCACGGCGGGCAGCGCCGGCTTTCACTTCGCCGGCGGCCGATGCCGCCTGGCCGCGGGCCGATTGCAGCTCTTCGCGGATGGCGCTTAGGGTGCGGCCCGCCGCCTTGTTCGAACTGGCAGCGGCGTTCTTCAAATCTTTCAATTCCGTCTTGGTGCCGTCCAAATCGGCCTTGACTGTCTCTAACTGTTTGTTCACATTGGCAAACTGCCCAACAACGTAGAGGTTCGAGCATAGCAGTGCCAGTCCGAATCCATATACGATTGCGAGCCGAAGGCTGTTTCGGGCCGTTGCAAAGCCGGAAGTCATTCTAGTCCCCCGTATTCCGTAAGACATATTGTATAGACCATACGCCTTCAAAGTACTAATCGGCACCTGGGGGGAAATCTTTAGTACAGTACGGAGACTACGATGCGGGGAGCGCGCGCGGGGATAAGACTTACTTTAGTTCCAGTAGTTTACGCCCGGTTGGGTGCGTGGCGAATACTGGGAGGACCAATGTGGATGTGAGGAGCGGTGGCACTGCCGACGACGGCCTTTCGAAAGGCATAGTACGGAATACGAAGGGACTCTAAGTACTTTCGCAACCAGATGCCCTCGGCTTGATCGGGGCTGACGGCGACATCCACGCGGCCGGAATGATCGAGCCCAAGCGCCCGGTGCAGACTGGTATCGCCGTCGGCGCTGATCGGCAGAGTGCGGCCGAATTTCCTGGTGAACGCTCTTTCGACCATGGCAAGGTCGGTGGAATTGAAGCGTCCATTTCCGCCAAATTTCTCCATGGTGCGTGCACGGTTCCAGGCGGTTTTTGCGGCCTGATCCGCGCGCGCGGCACGGACAATCTCATTCACCAGAGTGGCGCGCGAAATCACCAGGCGGGCAGTTTCAATGCGCAGATGCATCTGATCGAGAAGCTGCGTGAACTCCTCATTGCTATGCAAACCGAGCTTAATCCGGCTTTCCATACGCTGAACACGCCGCTGCGAGGCCGCCGTCATCTGATCGGCCTGCGTTTCAGCAAGATCCTGAGCAAATTCCGAATTGCGGATATCTTCCGGGGAAATCGTCGCCGAGAGGGTGGCTTGCAGCAAGGCGTCGTCGCGCAAATCCGCCTCATCCAAGAAGAC
>JANXXV010000628.1 GCA_025350445.1 Bryobacteraceae bacterium
TTGGTGAACAATCGTCCCGCCAGCACCCACATTACCGAGGATCAGCGTGAGAATTATTTGTTGAATCGGCTACCAGCCGGGGAAAAGAATCAACTGCGCGAGCATTGCGCGCGCTGCGGTGAATGTCTCGCCGCACTCGACGAAGACGATGTATTCATTAGCGCCCTGCGTATTGCCACGAACGGTGGAGCGCGGCCGCAGTCCTAATAGCTTTAGACTATTGCCCGCCACCCGGACTTTCCCGTAGAATCAGCCCAATTGCCTGCAGGACTTTCCATGAAAACCATATCTTTCTTTGCGCTTGCATTGCTGTGTTTCTCCGCTTCCGCGCAGGACCCGGTTGCCTCGGTGGAAGGTGAGGTTCGCGACTCGTCGGGCGCGGGGATACCGGGTGTGAGTGTCACTATTACCAATCTCGATACCGGCTACAGGCAGAATCACACAACATCGGCGGGCGGTTTTTACCGGCTCTCCCTGGTGCCGGTTGGACGCTACCAGATTGCCGTCGAAGGGCGTGATTTTTCGCGGTACCAGCAGCAACCGGTGCAGCTCAATGTGAGCCAGACCGTACGGCTTGACGTGGTATTGGGGCTGGCATCGCAGAAGGAGTCGGTTACGGTGGAAAGCGATGCAGCGCTGGTAGACACGGCGACGAACACGCTTGGCAAAGTGGTAACAACAAGAGAAGTCCTCGACTTGCCGCTAAACGGGCGCAATTTTACCCAACTTGGTTTGCTTCAGGCAGGGGTGGCGCCGCTGACAACAGGAATTCAACAATCCGGAGGCAGCCTGCGCAACGGGCAGGGTTACTCCGTCAATGGGCAGCGTCCGGAATCGAACACCTATAGGGTGGATGGCGCCAGCAATGTGAACCGCATGGACGGCGGCTTCGCGCTGCGTATTCCGGTGGACGCGATTGCGGAGTTCCGCATCCTGACACACACTGCGCCGCCGGAATATGGGGGGACCAGTGGATCAACCACTAGCGTTGTCACACGGTCTGGAACCAACGGCTTCCACGGATCGCTTTTTGAGTTTCTGCGCAACGATAGGTTTGATGCGCGCAACTTCTTCTCCGCCAGCGTAGAGCCGCTGAAGCAGAATCAATATGGCGGGACCGTTGGCGGACCCATCCGGCGCGACCACACATTCTTCTTCGGCTACTACGAAGGGTTCAGGAACCGGCAGGGATTTACGCGGTCGGCTGTAGTTGGGACCGCGGCGCAACGGCGGGGCGATTTTTCAGGCCAGGCACAGCCGCTGATCGATATTTCGGCGGGCGGAGTGCCATTTCCAGGCGGGATCATTCCACCGAGCCTGCTGAATCCGGTGGCGTTGGGCGTGATGCAGCGTTACATTCCGCCGGGCAACACCGGGCCGTCGATTTATTCGGCGACAGTGGTGGCGCGCAACGATTCCGACCAGGGCGGCGGGCGGGTGGATCACCGCTTCAGCGAGAGCGACCAATTGGCGGTCCGCTACTCCTATTCGCAGGGGGCGAACGTGAATCCGATATCGATTCGCGGATCGGACCTTCCTGGTTTTCCGGTGCAGGACGAATTGGCTACGCACGCCGTGACTCTATCTGAAACGCACCTGTTTTCGCCGGCCGCGGTGAACTCATTCCGTGTTTCCTACTTCCGGAACAAGTTCTTTTTCGATCAGCGGCTGAACAAGACGTCCCCGCGCGAATTGGGATTCAACTACGATTCGGCTTCGAGCGCGGGACAGGGAGTGCCGTTCTTCAACATCAATGGTTATTCGCCGGTGGGTGGTTCGATTACGGGGCCGCGCACGTCGACGCAGAACGATTATGAGCTGTACGATTCTTTGTCGCTGATCCTCGGCAAACATGCGATCAAGCTTGGTGGCGACGCTCGAAACACGCGAATCACGGCATTCCAGGCGATCGCGCCGAATGCCTTCTTCGTGTTCACTCCCTCGTTTCCAAGCAACGACGGATTCGCGAACTTCCTGATGGGGCGACCGCTGGTTTTTTATCAGGGATTGGGTGACCTTTCACGCGGGCTGCGCGATTGGAGCACCGGGCTCTTCGTGCAGGATGAATGGCGCGCTACCACCCGGCTGACCATCAACTACGGCGTCCGCTGGGAAGTGAATCCGCCGTTTACGGAGGTGCGGGACCGGCTGAATACGTTTGTTCCGGGCCGGCAATCCACCGTATTTCCAGGCGCTCCGCTGGGAGTATTGTTTCCGGGAGATGCGGGTGTGGCGAAGGGGCTGGCGGCCGTCGATTGGACCGGGTTCATGCCGCGGTTCGGTTTTGCGTGGAACCCAGATGGCCGGGGAGCGCTGGCGGTACGGGCGAGTTACGGAATTTTCTACGACACCATGGCGAACGGGCAAGGAACGGCTTTCCAGGCACCTGTAAGTGCGCTGCCTTGGACGCAGTTGGTGCAGTTCAGCGGTCCGGGGACGTCGTTTGTGAACCCTTACGGAAGCCAGCCGCATCCAGCGGCCAATGCGTTCCTGCGGCCGGCGACGGTGGTGGGGATGTCGAAGGATGCGCGCCCGCCATACGCTCAGAACTGGAATTTCTCGTTACAACGGTCGCTGGGAAAAGATTATGTGATTGAGGCGCGCTACGTGGGAACGAAGGGAACACGCCTGCCGCGAAACATTGAAGCGAATCCGGCGGTGTGGGGACCGGGCGCGACTGCGTCGAATG
>JANXXV010000632.1 GCA_025350445.1 Bryobacteraceae bacterium
GCACGGAATGCGGGCTCGTGCTACCGTGATTCTGATTGCATCATTTAGTGGTGGAAAGGTGGAGCCGCGGCGCCAGCCCCATACATGGGCGGGATGCGCGCGTGAAAATCCTAGCTCTGCTTTCATTTCTTATCATCCTCACGACAACACCTGCCGGCCGATGGATTCCGATGGCTGCATATTTTTTCCTGCTCTGCGCATGCGTGCTACTGGCACGGTTGCCGCTACGGGCCATTCTGTTGCGCGCGGCCGTGGTGCTGCCGTTCTCGGCAACCTTCGCGTGCGTCAGTCTGTTATCGGGCAGCACCGATCGGGCCATCGGCATCCCGGTGAAAAGCTTTCTTTCGGCCTTGGGGGTACTGCTCGTAGCGGCCACAACGCCGCTGCCGCAAATCCTGAAAGGGCTGGAAAGCCTGGGCGCGCCGCGGATGGCCTTATTGGTAATTCAATTTCTTTACCGCTATCTTTTCGTGATCTTTGAACAGGGGCAACACATGCGGCTGGCGGCGCAATGCCGCGGAGGATTGGACCGCGGGCACAAGTGGAAGTTCAAAGCAGCGGCCGGAGCATTGGCGGTGCTGTTCGGACGGTCGTACGAACGGGCGGAAGGAATCCATCAGGCGATGCTCGCGCGAGGGTTTGACGGACATTTACGCTTGCTTTCCGCCGGCCGCCTTCGTGCACTCGACATTGCGTTTCTGGCCGCGGCGGTTGCCATTCCGCTGGCACTGCGGATTGGGGCTGGACAGTAAGTGCCGGATCCCGTCATTCAAGTCAGGGGGCTGCGTTACACCTACGACGACGGTACGACCGCGCTCAACGGCATCGACTTCGATCTTTATCCGGGCGAAACGGTGGCTCTGCTAGGGGCTAACGGGTCCGGCAAAACCACGTTCGTTCTCCATCTGAACGGCTTGCTGCACGGCAGCGGTTCCGTGGTGGTTTGCGGCCTGCCGGTGATTGCCGTAAATCTGCCGGAAGTGCGGCGGAAGGTGGGCGTGGTGTTCCAGGATTCCGATGAACAGCTGTTTATGCCGACTGTTTTGGAGGATGTTGCGTTTGGGCCGTTAAACCTTGGGTTGAGTCCGGACGAGGCCCTGGCACGGGCCAGAAAATCGCTGGAGCAGGCGGGTATCTCCAGCGCGCTGCACAAATCGCCGTATCACCTAAGTGCCGGCGAGAAGAGACGAGTGGCGATTGCCGGCGTGCTTGCCATGGCGCCGGATATTCTGGTTCTGGATGAACCTACCACTTACCTTGATCCACCGGGTCAACGGGAGTTGCTGGCATTGTTGCGCCAGTTGCCACAGGCCAAGCTTGTCGTTACTCACGACATGCAATTTGCCCGCGCCATCGCGTCGCGCGCTGTGTTCTTCGAAAAAGGCAAAATTGTCGCGGCCGGAAGCGTGGACGAACTGGTGAGCCAATTCTGCTGGCAAAGCGAGTAGGTTTGTTCCCGCTTCATAGCGCCCTTGCCCTATCGGACTCACAGAGCAGCGTTACAGGCCCATCGTTAACCAATGACACTTGCATCGACGCCTGAAAAACGCCGCATTGAACCGTTAGTCCGGTGGCGCGCGCCTGATTTACAAAGTGGTCGTACAAGACTCTGGCGGTTTCCGGGCGCGCCGCACGGTCGAAACTGGGGCGTCTCCCTTTGCGGCATTCTCCGTACAACGTAAATTGAGGCACAATCAATAGCTGGCCTCCAGTCTCAAGGAGGCTCAGGTTCATCTTTCCGTCCTGGTCGTCAAAAATTCGCAGACCGGCGATCTTATTGACAAGGTAGTCCGCGTCGCGAATCGAATCGGAATGTTCGATTCCCAGGAGGACGAGCATTCCCGCGCCGATCTCGCCAACGACAGCTCCTTCGACCTCGACGCAGGCTTGCGTAACTCGTTGAATTAATGCGCGCATTGACTGACTATCACACAGAACTTTTGGCTCAGTACATTTACCGCACCGTACTAGGTGGTACTACTGATTTCCCCTAGAACAAAAGTACCTATACTTAGGCATGATCTATCGGCGGAAGCAAGTTCGAAAAACGGCTCCAGGAGGCTTTCTCCGCTTTCAGAATACTCTGAAGCAATGCTACTTCGGCTTCGGCGAGGGCGACTACATCCGTCTCCGCGACGAATTCGGCAACACCTGGCGCGGGTCTGCCGAGCGCGAGGACGATAATTCGGTGCGTTATCGCTTCCGCGACGAGAAAGGGATGACCATCAGCGGGATGTCGGATAGCTTAGGAATTATTCTTCGCGACGAGAAAGGCAACTCCTGGCGCGGATTCGTCGATTAGCGTCACGGGCGGTTCAGATATTTCTCGTACAGCTGGTGATGCCTGTTTTCCAAGTCCACCGGCTTGCCTTTGATAAAGAGTTGCTTGATCTGCGTCTTGGCCTCGAGCGGGTCGCCGTCTGTAATCATCAGATCGGCCCACTTTCCTTCATCGATGGATCCCATTTTTTCGCCGACACCCCAGATTTCGGCGGCGTTTAGCGTCACGGCTTTCAGCGCTTCGGAGTAGGGCAGCCCAAACGCAACGGCGTTGGCGGCCTGGTAGGGAAGATTGCGCGAGAACGACGCGGAGAAGCTGGCGAAGGCGAATTTCACCCCGGCCTTGTAGAATTGCGCGGGAAGCGAAGAAGGCGCGTCGTAGGGATCGTCGTCGTTCAACGGCAACTCGAGCGTCTTGCCCAGCACCACCGGGATGCCTTTCGCTTTCAGTTCCGTGAGCATTTTGCCCGGCTCACGGACGTCCGCCAGAATGATGCGAATATGTTCCTGTGCGGCGAACTCCACCGAGTCGTGAACGGCGCGTTCGCGAACCGCGGTGATCAGCACGGGCAGTTTGCGTTCCAAAACGGGGAGCATGGCTTCGCATTTCAGATCGGTTTGAAACCCGGGAAGAGCCGCAGCCTTCGCTTTCTGATAGCGGCGGCATTGTTCGAAGAACTCGTGAAGATTTCGAAGTTTGGCTTCGTAATCGATCTTCGCTTCAGCGAATGGGACGCCCCGGGAATCCCCAAATCTGGACGGCGCGGGAGTCAGCACCGGAAAATTGATATGCATCGCGCCGGAGCGAAGGATTTCCATTTCCTCCCAGGTCCACCCGTCCAGATGCATCAGGGAACCTTGGCCGGCGATCATTCCGCCCCGCGGCAGGTTCATCACGGCGGTTATGCCGTTAGCGCGCGTGACAGGGATGTGCTCACTAGAGGGGTTTACGGCAATTGCCGTACGGAGCTGTGGGTTGAAGTCGCCAAGTTCGGCAAGATCCGCCGTTTCTTTGATGGAGTCGATCTCTACCATGCCGACTTCCGAGGCCGAGTCGATCATCCCCGGATAGACGTGCATCGATTTCCCTTCAATAACCCGGATTCCCTTGGGTGCGGAAAGCTTCACGCCGACGCCCATGATCTTGCCGTCCTGCACCAGGATGGAGCCGTTTGGAATGTCCTGTCCCGATACGGTGTGAACGGTGACGCCGCGAAGCAGAAAGCTGTCGTCCGCGCCGGCGGCAAGAGGGAGAGCGGAAAGCACTAGCAGGGCCAACGATTTCATGAAGGTCTCCGGGCCGGGGATTGCTTACGTTGCTGTTTCTGGCGTTCCAACAGTGTCCTCTTGGTGGATTCGCGCTCGGGGCGCGCGGCCAGATCGGCATCGCGGTCGAAATAGATTTCGCCGTCTATAAAAACCTTTTGCACCTTAGCGAAATTCGACAGGGGGTGTTTGTCAAAAAGTGCCAGATCGGCGTCTTTTCCCGCTTCGATGGAACCGACCTTGTTGTCGATCTCCAACTGTTTGGCCGGATTGATGGTGATTAGCGAAAGAGCTTCATCGTCGGTGAGGCCGCCATACTTTTGGGTTTTGGCTGCTTCCGTATTGAGATGG
>JANXXV010000601.1 GCA_025350445.1 Bryobacteraceae bacterium
CACGGAAGTAGAACGCCTGGGTCTGGATTGGGCCTTCACCTTAAAAGAGAACCAGCCCGAGGCGATTGTTAATTCAGCACGAATGGCGTTTCTGGCTCTTCGGCAGGCGTACGACCAGTCTACGAAAACTGGAGCCAGCCATCGGAACTGGTTCCGTTCTCAAACTACTCTCAAGTTACTAGCCGGCAACGTTGCGGACCTTTGGGATCTCGCAACACAACCCGCTGATTATCGGTTTCCTGGCAAGTCCAAGTAACTGGAAAAGAAGCTCGAAGCCTTAGGGACTCGCTTCAGGTCTCTCTTCGGAATCAGGCCGACCCACGTCTCAAAATCTTCCGACGTGTTCACCAAAAGGTCGTGTAGTAGAAGCCGTCGAGGTAGCCGGTGGAGACCAGGTTGATTAGGTTGCGGTAGCCTTCCTGGTTTTCGCAGAGCAGGACGAGGTGGTTATAGCGGTCGGATTCGGTGCGGAGTTTGTGGCCCTTTTGCGAGACGTAGACTTCGCAGCCGATTACCGGGTGGACGCCTTTGTATTTGGCTGCGTTGTAGAATTCGATGGCGCCGAAGAGGTTGCCATGGTCGGTCATGGCTATGGAGGGCATCTTTTGCTCGACGACCAGGTCCATTAGCTGGGAGATTTCGCAGGCTCCGTCTAGGAGGGAGTAGTCCGTGTGGCAATGGAGATGGACGAAGGGCGTGGACGACATGTTTTGGGGAACCGATTTCATTATCGCAGAGGGGGTGGGTGGTGTTTTGCGAAACAAAGCCAATCGGGCGGGCAGTTGGGTTTGTTCGTGCGAATGCGGGGCGCGGACGCCGCAGGGGCTCGGGTTGCTCGGAGAAAAACATTGGGCCACGATGAATGCGACAAATCGGATAAGACGTGTTTTGGCGAGCCTGGGAGTTCTTTTCCAGCCTCGCGGGAGAGCTACCGCCCGTGCGCGTTTTGTTCGTGCAACAACCAGGGCTGTGCCGCTCCTTTGCGGAGTAGGGGCGGATGGTGCTTTGCGAAACAGAGCCAATCGGGCGGGAGTTTGGGTTTGATCGTGTATTTTTCGAGGCGCGGCCGACTCGCTCAGGCTCCCGGCTCTGCGTGTGGGATTTTGCGAAACAGAGCCAATTCGGGTCCGCGTCGGGTTGCTGCGAAAATATTTCGCTGATTGTGGGCTGCCCGGCCTGCGCGTGAGATGGCCTGGTATTCGCGGAGGCGGAACGAGGGCGTTCCGCGCAGACCGGGGGACTGCCCCACCTGGCGGGTTTTGAGAACAGTGCACTTTTCGTGTCTCACGGAGGACCTGCGTAGCGGCCCGTGCGCGTTTTGTTTGTGCGAAAACCATCGCTGTACCGCTCCTTTGCGGAGTTGGTGCGGATGGTGTTTTGCGAAACAGAGCCAATCCGGCGAGAGTTTGGGTTTGATTGTGCGAACGGGGTGCGCGTGCGCCACCGAGGATTGGGTTCGATCGTGCAAAAAGCATCGACTTACCGCTCCTTTGCGGGGGTGGGGCATGGGACTCCCCGCAGCGTCAGGATTGCATGGACGGCGTTCGAGGAGGCTGGGAATTTTGGGGATGTTATTGATTTCGGGCGGGATATTCTTGCAAGAATTCCGGTAACGACTTTCAGAACCCGGAACAGATAGATTTTGGAGATTTCGCCGGAGGGGGATCGTTATGCCGAATACTGAGTCAGGCCAACGGGATTACCTGTTGGCATCGTTACTGCGTTGTAACGAATGTTCCCGGCACGAATCTTTGGGTGTGTCTGGCGACAATTACCCGAAAGACCTGTCCCCAGCCGGCTCGCTGTCTGCTTTCCGTGGCCCTGCGGCTGCGCCGAGGACCGCCGCATTCGCACGGATCAGCAGGTGATTGGATGCTCGCTCGTTCTGACGGCGCGGTGGACTTCGGCGTGGAATCGACTCTGGAGACTGGCCACGAAAGCATAAGGCGATTCCCAGCGCATTCCCCAGCCACCGCTTGCCTCTTCCATCGAGCGTCTCAGAATTTTCAATGGCCTGAAGTAGCCTGCCGTAGCCTGCCGTGAAAGTCTGGCGGCATCGGCCCGATCGCCTCCAGGGAGCCGCGACTGGAATCGACGGTTCATTTGTAATGTTAAATCTCAAAGCGGCTATCGGGTGGAATGGCGGACGTGACACTGGAATTGACGAGGTTTCCCGCAGGCGTACAGGCTCTCCCGCAAGAACAGACCAATTTATCGTATCCGGAAAAATACGACGGGTTATCGCAATTCAAAAGATGACGCGTGCGCTGAAACGTGGTTCCGACGGGACGGTTTATGTGTGGAATTTCGACTGATGCCGGAGAGGTGGCGGGACAAGGGGATGGTGAATTTTCGGTGATTCCCGTTTCTACTTCTCACCGATAATTCAGTAGCGGGTTGCAATGCAAAGCCGAGACCGAGGCGTCCGCCGACCAGGCGCGCACATCATGCCGCGGTTGACCGACATTCGTTTGAGCGCCGTCGTCCTATCGTTCCACTCAGGGTTGCGGACGGGTTTTCCGGATGATCGCGTCGTAGGCCAATGCCTCTTGGTTCCTGAATCTGTGCGTTTTGCCGTTCCTGAAAAATACGGTGATTTGGAGGTTTCCGTATTGGTCTTTGGCCCGATTGTTGGTTCGAACGTCAAGCTGGTTGATTTCTTCCGGCGCAGGCATGTCTAATTTTACACTCTGTATGTCCGGCTACCGTTCATGTTCTTCAAGTCGATCTGCCGGCGCCGGGTCGCATTCCAGGTTTGAATGGGTACACAGTAGCAAAAGCGGCGCCTGTTTGGAGCGTACTTTCTTGCTTCTTTGCAAACTATCTGTTTATAACAACGTGGGATGGGATGGCTTGTGGGGCTCGACGTGACTTCCTGGTACTTGGGTCTATAACTTATCGATTCGTGGTAGTCATTTGGGGACCAAATGGACCATCTGGACGAACTTGCGATCCTTTTCCGGCACCTCGATTGCACCCGGAAAACCGGGAATTGGGTTTGATCGTGCAAAAACCATTGCCCTACCCTTCCTCCGCAGAGTTGGGAATCGTGCTCTCGGCAGGTTTGTGCCCGCTGGAAGTTTTGGGGATGTTGTTGATTACGGGCTAGATTGCGTTGCGCGAATTCGGGGCACGGCGGTGCGCTTAGATGGAGGGCTGGTAGGATGGATCGATGGTCGAGGGCTTGCGGTCGCGCATGTGGTGGATGCTCTGCCTTGTTGGCATCGTGGCGGTCGGAATCCTTTCGCGCGTCGTTCATACGGGTCTGGTGATTTTTGACAAGTACCTGGGTGACGCCTTGTACGCGGCGATGGTCTACGCGATTTTACGGCTGATTTGGAGAACGGCGGCGGTGGCGATGGCCGCGATGGTTTTGATGACCGTCATCGAGTTGTTCCAACTCACGATGATTCCGGCGCGCATGCTGACTAACGAGCATTCAATTGTGCGGATCTGTGCACGATTGTTAGGGACGGAGTTCAGTTTCCCGGATCTACTTGCGTATGGCGTGGGCATCGCGTGCATTTGTCTGGTGGATTCTTCGAAGGCTTGAAGGGTCAGCAGGAAACCAGGGTCCAACAGGCAGGCCTACGGCCGTCTTTATGAGGGCATCGGAGCTGGATGAGCTGTGAGAAAGGCCGACGTTTTCATGTCTTGCGGGTCGGCCTGTGTCACGGAGGCGGCACGAGGACGTGCCGTGCTGGCCAGGGGGCCCAATGTGCTTCGGAAGTGAAGGCTAAAGCCTGTAATGGGGATGTAATGCGGTAAAGATCGCTATGCTTACGGTGCGGCAACATCAGTAGTCGGGAAATCCGGAAACGGTTTGGCCTGCGGGAAGGAGACCGCCTGGAGTTATAAACGAAGGCCGGGTCATCATCATTCGGCCTGCGCGCGGCACCCCTAATCTTTTCGGGATTTATGCGGGCGCACCGCAAGCCTTTCCGAAAGGGCGGTATGAGATCAATGCATCGGTGAGACGCCCCCGCGACGATGATCAGGCCGGGGAGTGAGGACTGCGATCGATACCAAGAGCCTGTCGGCCTCGTGGTCTGCTGAACCGTTGACGTCAGAGGCTGCCCGGTTGTTGGGAAGGGCTCATCGCGAGGGTGGTCTGGTGATCCGCAGGGCAGTTTATTGCGAATTGCTTGCCTATCCGAAGATAACCGGGAGTTTCGTGGTGGCTTTCTTGCCGAGACGCAAATCGTGGTGGATTTTGATCTGGATGACGCCATTTGGCGTGAGGCAGTACAAACTTTTGCCGGATATGCGGAGCGGGGCAGGCAGTCCGGGGTTGTAAGGCGCGCCGGTTTCCGGGTGACTTTTTCATAGGAGCGCATGCGTAGTTGCGACCCGATCAGTTGTTGACGTTGGATGCCGGGCGGTACCGGATGGCATTTCCATTCCTTCGGACTTTGCCGTAAGTATCAACTGGCATCCTACATGCTGGAGGATATTTGGAGAATCATTATGACGAACTTACGCTATGTAGCGGCGCTTACGGTAGTATTTGGGGTAAGCGCGTGGGCTCAACAAGATAGGGTACCATCCGGCACAGAGATCACGGTTCGAACCAACGGCAGGATCGAAGCTAAGAACACCAATCAAGGAAGAATCTACAACGCGGTGGTGGATCGGGACGTTCGGGATGGATCCGGGAATGTGGTGATTCGCCGCGGCGCCGATGCCGAATTGATTGTCCGCAGCACTTCCAATCGGGAATTGCAGCTTGATCTGGAATCGGTGAGCGTGGATGGGCGGCGGTATGTTGTGAGTACTACGGATGAGGTGATTTCATCGCAAGGTAACGACAAAGACGGCGTGGGCGCCAACCAACGTACGGCGAAATATACCGGAGGCGGGGCTGTTATCGGTAGCATCATCGGCGCCATTGCGGGGGGCGGGAAGGGTGCTGCTATCGGCGCGCTTGCAGGTGGCGGAGCGGGTGCTATTGGCCAAACGGCTACGCGGGGCCGTCAGGTGAGTGTGCCGGCTGAATCGCTGCTTACTTTCCGGTTGGATCGGCCTTTGCGAGTGGGTGAAGCGGATCGCGGTCGAGATCGGAACGGCGCGCATTATCACGATTACAGTAAGCGGTAGAGTTAGAAGTGAACGGACCGGGGGTCCGTTGCAGACGAGGGCGCCCGCCCCACCAGTCCGGATTTGGGAATACTCGGTATGTGCTTGAGTCTGGTGGGTACGGTCTTGTAGAATTTCGTGTGGCTGGCGCATTGAACCGTCGTCCCGCGCAGTCCACGGGGGACCGACTCAGCCCAGATGCTGCCAGAGCAATTACCTGAGTGAAGCACATACCCAACTTGGGAATTTCCGGTTGGTTTGGTTATTCCAGGTAACCTAGGCCTTTTAGTTTGCGGGCGATTTCCTCATCCGATTCGCTTTCTTCGAACACGGCTAGTTCCTTTTCGAGGACGTGTTCTACGAATTCTTCGGGCGAGCTATAGCCGCCGGCCTCTGAACACTTCTTTACCTTGGCCCAGAGATCTTTGTTTATTTTGATGGTTGGTTTCAGCATGGCTTAGGAAATCTCAGAGTACCACCCCGAAGCGCTTGCGGAACAACAATGCGAACACCATTGAGATGATGGTGAACCAGAGGATCCAGTGCAGCTCAATTCCGAAGATGGACAGGTTGGTGTCCGGGTAACGGACATCGATCCAATCCACGGTCGAGGATTGGATGCGCGGTTCGTCGGGATGCCAGATGGATTCGAATATCGAACTGGTGCGCAGGCCTGGAACGAACCGGGCGGACGGGCCTGTCTCGATTTTTTTCTCTAACGTCTCGCCGCCGACCGCGAATTGCAGGCTGCCGGAGACTGCGGCTACCGGACGAATCCGCCAACTGATCTGCTTCTCTCCGAGTACGCGTACCGGCGGTGTTACTGAAACGATTCCCGCCGGCGCAGTCATCACGGGCGCCGTACCAGCGGCATCTATCGGTGCCTTCATGCCCATGGTGACGATGGCGTCCCGATCGAGCGGCAACGGCGAGCGGCCTTCAAACGCTTCCAGGTGGAAAAATAGTAGTGTGAGCGGGACGGCTACCCAAACTGCCGGTTGCAGCATTAGCCCCATATAACGGGCGTTGGAGGTAAGGAGCGACTTCTGCGCCTGCCACACTACGCCGGGTTCATCGCGAAACAGACGCATCTCCAGAAGATGCGCTTGCACCAAACGCTTCACTGTACGGATTCTGGCTGGGTTTGATGTCCGCTTGAACACCCACAGCATTCCGGCTCCGCCCAGGATCGAAAGAATTACCAGCGGTGCGCTGGGTGGCAGGAATGCCAGGCCGGCGTAGAACCACCCGAGGAGGGAACCGACGACTGAATTGAATATATCCATCGATGACGCCTCAAAAGACCGGCTTGCCGATCATGCCTTCCGTGTTCGCCAAGCCGAACTCCTTGAGTATCGTCGAGGTGATGTCATAAAGCTGTGGCTCGGTTGCGCGGATCTTGCGGTTGCTTAGCAACACCCCCGGTACCTGGTCCGATGCCATGCAATGGTCGCCGATCCATGCCTGTGTGTTGTCGTCGATTAAGTTCTCCGGCACTGCGCCCAGGGCGGTCTGCCAGGAGGCGCGATAACCGCGGCGGAAGCCCACGAAGATGTCTGGGGAATTCCGCAGATTTTTGCCCTGGAAGGCTGTCTCTGGAAAGTAAACCTTCGAGACTACCAGTTCGCCGGTCTTTGCATCTTTGAATTCCAGCAGGCGCTTGGCGATATCGTTGCGGACTTTTTGTCTTTCAAATCCGGAAACGATTCCGCCTGACTCGCGGCCTTCCATGTTCAGGTAAATTCCGTTCAGGCCTAACGCGTAGGCTTGGGTTCTGGACCAGTCTACGTGGGCGAACAGTTCCTCATCGCCCACTTTGGTGGGATCGTCGAGGTTGAGGAAGCCCTCGCGCATCAACCAGGTGTTGAGGTGCGCGGCACGGTCGAACTTCGCGAAGCCATGGTCGGAGATGACCATGAGTGTTGTGTCCGGCCCAGCCTTTGCCATCGCCTCGCCTATTGCCACGTCTACGCCTTTGTAGATTTCGAGCAAATCGCCGTCGAACTTGCCCCACAGCATGTGTGAATTCTGATCGACGCTGGAGAAGTAGTAGAACAGCAGCCCGCCGTTGAATTTGGCCAGCTCATAGCGGAACATGCGCATACTGTCGTCCAGCACCCTGTGGCTTTGCATCAGGAACTCGGCGCGGTCTAGAACGCCGGCGCGGAAGGCGGAAGATTCTTCCGGGATGCCTTGGGTGTAGAAGGGGCCCAACGTGTCGTTTAGTTTCTTG
Organism: Bryobacteraceae bacterium; assembly: GCA_025350445.1. The sequence continues at coordinate 7,310 of JANXXV010000601.1, forward strand.
CTGTAGGAGGCTGGGGTTGTCAGGGGCAGCTCCGGGCTTTCCGGGTCAATGTTTACCGGGCTTACGTAGACTCTGAGTTGCGGATGCACCTGCTTGAGGTAGATGCGAAACATGCCCGCGGCACTTTTGACGGCGGGGATTAGCGGGAATTGGGTGCGCAGCCATTCCGACCATTCGCCCTGGCGCAGGACTACCTGCTCGTCGCCGATGTCGAAGCGGACTACGTCGGCGGTGGGATCTACGTTGGCTATCAGGTCTACCGATGTGATGGCGTGGTCCTTACGAAGGCTGTTTTCCGGGCCTTGCACCGGAAGCACTGCACGGCCTGCGGTTACCGGGGTGTGGACTACGAGGCCGCCTGGAACCTGGCCGGGTTTTTCGGACGTGTCCTGGGTGAAGAAGGTGAAGGTGCCGAAGCTGCCCTTCATGTCCGGTGTTCCCATGCCGGAAAGCGATTGCTGTTCGCATTCGACTGGGGGGAAGTTCGCCGGCATGCGGATTACGGTGGCGGCTACGCCGTTGTCGCCTAGTATTTGCCAGAAGGCCCGGCCGGCGCGAACGGTTTTGATGGTGCCTGCCGAGAGGGGGAGAATGTATGGCCCGATGCTTAACGTGCGGCCGGAGCCGCTGGATTCGGCCATGGAGGAGACGGGCATGCGTGTGGACGGGTTGCGGTGGATGAAATCGTAGATGCCGTGTCCGCCGGGGTCCATGCCGGTGATCACGCTGGACCAGGCTACCGGGCTTTGGGGCGGGATGGAGGTTGCCAGGCGGCGGAAGTCTCCGGTTTGGCTTAGGCGTTTTAGATTTGGCAGGGAGTCCCAGTGGGCTTCCAGGAATTGCGGGTCCATGCCGTCTACGCCTAGGACTATCATTTTCGGGCCGTTGGTCTGGCGGTTCGGTTGGTGGGAGCAGGCGGCTAGGGTTAGGGCTAGTGTTAGGGAGCAGAGGAGCGTTGTGTTCCGGGTGAGTGTTGACGAGGGGCGCGAGAGCGCGACCTGGGGGTCGCGCGCAGACGAGGGCGTCTGCCCCACCTCGGTAGAGTTGAAGCCCTCGGTAGAGTTGTAGCCCTTGGTCGAGTTGAAGCCCTTCGTAGAGTTGATGCCCTTGGTCCGGTTGGAACAGTTGATCCTGTTGGACCAGTTGATGCCTTCGGTCCGGTTAATCCTAATGGACCAGTTGCGTAGCTTACGGTGCATTAGGCGGCTACCCCCTTGTCTACCGGGGCGGGGGTTGCTACTAGCACCGACTTGCCTTCCATGTAGGCTGGAGCAGGGATGCCGAAGAGATCGAGGGCGGTTGGGGCCATGTCTTCAATCCCGGGGTCGGCGGCGGCGATTTGGCGATTACAGAACAGGACGCCTGGAACCAGATGCGGGTCTACGCAATGATCGCCGCTCCATGCCTTCTCATTGTCTTCAAACACGTTGGCGGTGATCTTTCCTACGGCGGCGTCCCAGGATGCGCGGTAGCCTTCGGCGTAGCCTACTATCAGGTCCGGGGCGGCGTTTAAGTACGGTCCTTTATATAGTGAGTCGCTGGGCCAGGCTTTGTTGATGGCCAGTCGACCGTTGTCGGTCAGGCCGGAAAGCTTGGCGGCGATCTCGCGTTTTAGTGCGGTTGCTTCCGCGCCTTTGT
>JANXXV010000653.1 GCA_025350445.1 Bryobacteraceae bacterium
CCATTCTGTTCGTCAAGAAATCGGAAGACGGAGCGAACCAGGAGATCACCGTTACGATGACGAAGGACGGGAAGCATCTGGTCCGACGGGTTCAATCCAGCGGATCTGGCGCCAAAATAGTCTGGACCGAGCTTTACGATAAAGCAGAACGCTGAATCTCGGGGCCGTAGGCAATCATCCACAAGAAATGCAATCTCCACAATCCACCGTCATCGGCATCTCCGGCAGTCTCCGCGCTGGCAGCTATACAACGATGGCCGTGGCGGCGGCGTTGCGGGGCGCAGCCGAGGCGGGTGCGAAGACGCAACTGATCGATCTGCGGGAATACAAACTGACCTTGAGCACGGGTGTGGACACGGATCCCAGCTATCCCGATTCCCTGGCGGAACTCCGCGGGTTGGTAAGATCCGCGGACGGAATTGTTTTGGGCACTCCGGAATATCATGGCAGCTTCAGCGGCGTCTTGAAAAACGCGCTCGACCTGATGGGGTTTGAGGAATTTGAAGGAAAGATGATTGGGCTGGTGGGCGTCTCCGGCGGACAGATGGGCGCGTTTGACGCTCTCAATAGTCTGCGCAATATTGGCCGGGCGCTGCACGCGTGGGTCATACCGGAACAGGCTTCGGTCCCGGAGGCTTGGAAGGTTTTCAACCCGGACGGTTCCATTCGCGATGAAGAATTGGAAAAAAGATTAAAATCCGTGGGCCGTCAGGTGGCTCGGTTTGCGGCGCTGCACCGCTGCGAGCAACACTTCGACTTCATGAAAGCGTGGGAAAAGGCCCCGACGAATCCCGGCGGCTAATCACTTCCACCAGATGCCCACCAGGATTTCGACACGATTCTGCGGGGACTGGAGGGAGAACCCATGAGAACCGTATTCATCGAACGACCGGTTGAACCACCGCGTGTACCGGACTTCGGGCGAAATGCGAAAATGCCCAATCGGCAAATCGACCCCTCCACCCGCAATCAGGCCATGGCTCACTTGGTAGTCGGTTTTCTGGTCACCAACCTGTCGGGTTCGGTTCCCGAGATAGTCAAGGTAGAGTGAATCGAAGTGAGTAAAGCCGCTCATGGTTCGCGGCACATAGCCGGTCTCCGCGAAAACGCTCCAAGGAGGCGATACTTTGCCAGAATCGGAAATTCCCACGAACTGGCCCGCTGGGATTGGTCGGTAAAGCCGAAAAAGCCGCCTTGGGAGGTACGCAGGCCGAATCGGTTATAAAGCGCGTCCACCTCCAGGGCAAGGCGAAATGGAAGTTTCACCTCGACGGCCGGACCCACCAAATAGCGCTTGGATTCGGAGGTTCCGGAGCCTTCCACATCGTTTGTGGCGCGGATACCGCCTTTGACTCCTATTGTGATGCTCTGGCTGAAGGAAGGGAGACTGAGAAAGAGAACGAGGATAATTCGGTGCACACTCCTAAGACTCGCCAGATCGAATACCAGCTACAGCCCAGGAAATGGAATCGCCGCGCAAAGCTGCCGGTTAAGCGGCCATGCGCGGCGAAAAATCCAGGAATGCGAAAAAACTACGCCTTGAACTGGGCGGTGGTCTTCTTGCCCTTCTTGCCACCCTTCTTCTTCATCTTGCCATCGGTTGGCTTGTCGTCAGCGGCGAAAGCGGCAGCGCTGGTACCAATTACGAGGGCGAGGCCGAGCATGAGGCTCATGATCTTTTTCATTTTTTTAGTTCTCCTTGGATGTGAGGACGTCTACGTCTCAAGAGTATGATGGCAAGCGCACATGAACCCGCTCTTAAGACACAGTTAAAATCCCTTCATTGAAAATCGCGTTCACAACTTTCTTTAGATCTTTCCTGTGGCGTGCAACTTCTCTAAGCTACTGTAATCAACGGAGTTCCGTTGTTCTTGCGCTGACCGCGAACTCTCAGACAGTACGCCGGTCGCCGGAGGCCTCCAATATTATTAAGACGTTATGAAGAAACTCGCGCTGGCGGAACTGCTGGCAAAACAGACGAATGTGTCGACCGGCGCTGCCGCGGACGACCTGGATCGCGTGGTGCACGACATCCTGAAGCGTTTAAGAAAGGGGAGGCCGGCTTCCGTCCCCGGTTTGGGAACGTTCATCTTGGGTAAGGACTCGATCATCCGGTTTGAGAGGTCTCGTGCCGAGTAAGAACGACGTCGGCCGCATTCTGAAGGAGTGCCTGGAAACCGGTCAGAGTATCGAGATGGACGGCCTGGGCAAACTGGTTCCGAAACCGGACGGCCAATTCGAATTTCTGGCGGAAACCCGGCCCAAGGTCTTTCTCGCATATGTGGAGGAAGATCTGGTGACGGTCCGCCACCTGGCCGATGCGCTCCATACCGCCGGATTTCACCCATGGCTGGACAAGCGGAAGCTGCTTCCTGGTCAAAATTGGCCGCGGTCTATCAAACAAGCCATTGAAGTCTCGGACTTCTTTATACCCTGTTTCTCGCGCCGATCAACCTATAAGAGGGGCACGTTTCAATGTGAACTGCGCTATGCCCTGGAATGCGCGGCGGAGGTGCCGCTGGATGAGATTTTCATTGTCCCCGTGCGCTTGGAGCCGTGCGATGTGCCGAAGCGGGTTAGCGATTGCCTGCAGTATGTGGACTTGTATCCGGACTGGGAAAAGGGTTTGAAACGGGTAATCGCGTCCATGCGCAAGCAGATCAAACTCTACGAAAGCCGTAGGCTTCTGCTTGCCGGTTGAGGCGATACTGGGCCGCTACTTCTGCCCCAGCTTTCTTTTCACGGTGGCGGCCTCTTTCCCATCGGGCTCCATCGCGAGATATTTCTTAAAGGCGTCCTGAGCGCCTTGCTTGTCTTTCAGCTTCTCGCGCGACTCGCCAAGCCGAAGAGCGGCATCCGCCAAGCTGGGATTCCATTTCAGCGCTTCTTCAAACCGGTGCGCCGCCGCCTTATAGGAGCCTTTCTTGAAGTAGTAGTTTCCAATCCGGACTTCCTTGGAAGCTTGCAACGGATTGAAAGTGTAGTCTTTGGGCGCGGCACTGCCGTCTTCTTCCGGTGGCTCCTGATATTGGGGATCCGCCTTTTGCTGTTTGTCCTGCGCGAAGATTGCGGCGTGTGCGGCCAGAAGTACCACGCCGGCCCGAAGCCATGTCACACTTGGATTATAGCCCGCCGATGGACCTCCGTGACAAAGTAGCGCAGTTACCGCTTTTGCCTGGAGTGTATCTTTATAAAGATGCGCACGGCACGGTTATCTACGTCGGCAAGGCGAAGAGCCTGCGCACCCGCGTGCGTAGTTACTTCAATGAAGACCGGTTGGCGGAGCCCAAGACCGGCACGCTGATCGCCGAAGCCCGCGACATCGATTTCATTGAAG
>JANXXV010000659.1 GCA_025350445.1 Bryobacteraceae bacterium
TCGCCCTGGCGGCCAGCGCGGCGGTGTTTTGGCGCGCGGCGTCTTCAGAGAGGTCCAGTCCGAGGGCCGTCAGTTTCATGGAAACAGTAGTCGGGAGACCGGCGGCGGCAATTCGCCCCAACGCAGCGAGATAGGCGTCACGGGCCGCGTCGGCTTCCGCGAGTTCATGAACGTTCTCGCCCAGGTGGTCGAGCGAAGACATAATACCCGCGGCTTTGAGCGAGGCGCAAACGCGCAGACCGTCTTCCAGTGTCAATCCGGCTACAAATCGGGACGTGAGCTTTTGGGAAGTCCTGGAGGTTTCCATCCATTGCCGCAGCCAGCCCTGGCGGGACAGGTACAGAAAGCCGCTGCGAAGAACCGGGATGAAGGAGCTCAAGCCTTGAGTTTCAACTGTAAACCAGGAAAGCGCAATAGCCGATGGAAGCGCCGATGGCGGACCCGGCAATCACATCGCTCAGAAAGTGCATTCCCATCAACACTCGGGAGAGTGCGATGCTGATGGCGCAGAACATTAATCCGGCCACCAGGGAAGGATAGAACAGACTGAAGGGTACGGCGAACGCGAAGGCGGTGATGGAATGCCCGGACGGGAACGAGAACTGGTCCGGCGGCAGAAGAGTGGCCCAACAATGGGAAGCGATGGCGCAGGGCCGGCGCCGGTGGGTTACCTTTTTCAACCACACGAACAACATCACCCCGACTGTTGCCGATGACACGGCGGCACCGGCGGCCCGAAACCGTTCAGGGCCTCCGAACAGCAGGATCACGGCGGACATGGCGTACCACAGCCAGCCGTCGCCGCCGCGCGTTGCGCAAATCATCCAGAGCCGGATCCAGCGCGGGGCGCGCCAGCTATTCAAGCGTTGCATCACACTATGGTCCCGTCTGGTGATGAAATTCAACATAGTCTGCGGGAAGGCACTCATACGGATACCTTTCCCATATCCCAGGACGCCAAAGCCCCGTCTTTTCGTACAGAAATAATGCGGTCGAACCACTTGCCCGCAAACAACGCTTCCACTACACAGTTTACTAGAATCACCGCCGGAACCGCAGCCAGCAGAGGCGCGAGCGGCGCAGTCCAAGGGTTTTCTTTCATCATTCCGCCACAAATAGTCCAGACGTCCTGCGTCAGTTTGGAAAAGCTTCCCGATTCGCCCTGGACGATTCCCTGCCCCGCGCGAATGGCCTGCAGGAACTCGGTCTTGCTGCGGGCGCCCGGCGCGGTGGTGAAAGCAGAACCCACGCCACGCATGGTGTGGGCATCGCTTCCGCCCATGGGCGCTTTTCCCATGTGCACGGCAAGTTCCGCGGCGAACTGGTTGCTACGGGCGGGCATCGCGCCGTTCTGTGTTTCCATGCAAGGGAAGACGGATTCGAACCAGATGAAATCCGAATGGTCGCGCGGACCGGTTAGCGCGGACAGCAGGTGATTGATGCTGAACAGCAGTTGCTGTTCGTTCAGGTAACCTAACAGAGAGTAGAAGTCGTCGCGGCGGCGCTGGATTTCGATGTGCTGCCGCTCGGTAATGTCGTAGATTCCGATGTGAACTTCCCTGCCGCTTGGCATGTGGCAGGTGGCCTCTTCGCTGAGGAAGAAGTCCGGGTGCTTGCGGAGCGATTCGGCGGAGTCGATAGAATCGTGGTCGGTGATGGTGACCAGGTCCATGCCGGATTGTTTGAGTTTTTCGTATACGGCCGCCGGGGAGTTATAGCTTTCCCGGCAGAAATTGCGGGCGAGCGGCACGGTACACATGCCGGAATGGATCGTGTGGACGTGCAGGTCGCATCTCATACACCTTCTTTATAAGGCTGTATGGTTACAGTGCGGTGACGTACGCAAAAAACATTTATGAATTAGTTTGTTTGTGGGTTAGTATGGCGTACACGCGATGAAAAAGGTTGATTTTGTGTTCTTTGACGCCGGCGGCGGACACCGTAGCGCGGCAACCGCGCTGAAGGCGGTGGTGGAACAGGAAGGCCGCCCATGGGAAGTACGGTTGGTGAATTTGCAGGAGGTGCTGGAGCCGCTCGACATATTCCGGAAGGTTACGGGCATCCGCATGGAGGACGTCTACAACAATCTGCTGGCCAGGGGGTGGACCCTGGGCGCGGGTGCTCTAATACCGCCGATGCATTGTCTGATCCGGCTGTACCATCCGGCACAGCGGCGGATGTTGACGGAGTTCTGGAAGCACGACCCGCCGGATCTGGTGGTGTCGGTGATTCCGAACTTTGCGCGTGCGCTTTACCAGGGACTGAAAGCGGCGGACCCCGGCATTCCACTGGCGACCATACTGACCGACCTGGCGGATTTCCCGCCGCACTTCTGGATGGAGCGCGGGCAGGATCAACATCTGATCTGCGGAACGGCGCGGGCAGTGGAACAGGCGCGCGAGTTGGGATATGCTGCTGAGAAGATTCACGCGACATCCGGTATGATTCTTCGCCCCAGATTTTACGATCCGATTCAGGTGAACCGCGCCGAAGAGCGGCGGAAGCTGGGGCTGCAGGCGGACCTGCCGACCGGCCTGGTGCTGTTTGGAGGGCAAGGTTCGAGCGTGATGCTGGACATTGCGAAGAAGATGAGCCAGTTCGATGCCGGTGCGCAGTTGATCTTCATCTGCGGGAAGAATGCCAAGCTGGCCGCCAGGCTGCGCGAGGTGCAGAGCAGCATTCCGTTCCACATTGTCGGCTTCACGCATGAGATTCCTTATTTCATGCACCTGTCGGACTTCATGATCGGCAAGCCTGGGCCAGGCAGCATCAGTGAGGCGCTGGCGATGAAGCTTCCGGTGATTGTGGAGCGCAACGCGTGGACGCTGCCGCAGGAGCGTTTTAATACCGACTGGGTGTTGGAGAAGGGTGTGGGGCTGGTGCTGAAGAACTTCAGCGAAATCGACGGCGCTGTGCAGAGGCTGCTTTCGCCAGAGCTGTTCCCAAGGCTGAAGGCGAGCGTGGCCGCCGTTGAGAACCGTGCGGTGTTTGAAATTCCGAAGCTTCTTGAGGGGATCATGAGATGAGACGATTGTCCGCTGCTCTGTTGCTGATTGCTGGTACTCTCCGGGCACAGGACCCGGCGCTACTGGAGTGGATGAACAACATCGCACAGCAGCAGTTGCAAAGACGTGCGGAACAGATTGCTTCCATCAAAACCCCGGCGCAAGCCGACGCGCGGAAAAAGGTAGTGAAGGCGAAGATTCTGGAATTGATCGGCGGCTTGCCGGAGTACAAGGGTCCGCTGAACGCCAGGGTTACGCGGACGATCAAGCAGGACAGCTATTTGATTGAAGACGTGATCTACGAAAGCCTGCCTGGGCTCTACGTCACGGCCAATCTGTATCGCCCGCAAGCGCCGGGCAAGTACCCCGGCATTCTGCTGCCGCTGGGGCATTGGGATTATGGCAAGTCCGCGGTGCAACAGATCTGCGCGAATCTGGCGCTGAAGGGATTCGTGGTGCTGACATACGACCCCATTGGTCAGGGGGAACGGTTCCAGGCGTTCGATATTCGCGTGGGGCGGAGCCTGGCCGGCAGTTCGGTGGAGCAGCACTTTATGGCCGGGACGCAGAGCATTCTGGTGGGGCAGAGCTTTGCGCGATATCGGATTTGGGATGCGAAGCGTTCGCTGGACTATCTGCTGAGCCGGCCCGAGGTGGAGAGCGAGAGGATCGGCGTGACCGGTTGCTCCGGCGGGGGAACCATCACCACCTACATTTCGGCGTTGGATGATCGGGTCAAGGTGGCTGCGCCGGCCTGCTATATGAATTCGTTCCAGACGCTTTATACGGGGCCGATTGGCGATTCCGAGCAGAGTGTTCCGGGCTTTCTGGCGGCCGGGCTCGATCAGACCGATTACGTGGAGCTGTTCGCTCCGAAGCCCTGGCTGATGATGTCCACCGAGAAGGACTTCTTTACTCCCGCGGGGGCCAAACAGGTCTACGATGAGGCCAGCAGTTGGTATGGAATTTACGACGCCCAGAGCATGGTGAAGTGGGTGGTGGGGCCGGGTGGGCACGGAACGCCGCTGGTGCTGCGCGAGGCTATTTATGAGTGGATGATCCGCTGGTTGAAAGACGGCAAGGGCGATTGGCACGAGCAGCCGGTACACTATGTTCCGGCGCGGATGCTGACGGCCAGCCGCACTGGGCAGGTGACGTTTGAGCAGGGTGCGCGCGATGTCTATCAGATTATTGCGGAGACTCCGAAGACGGTTAAGAGCCAGACCGGGATGCTGCAACAGATCATGAACTGGGTTCAATATGACAAACGCGCGCCGATTGTGAAGTCGTCGGTTGCCGATGCGGACGGCGTGGAGAACGTAACGCTTGAGACGGAGCCGGGGCTGGCTATTTCGCTCTCTGTTTATAAGCCCAAGAGCGGTGGGCGGCGGCGGACTCTGTTGATTCTGGAGTCGTACCCGCATGCTCCGGAGACCGCGCGGGCGCTGGTGGAGAAAGGTGACGTGGTGGCGGTGTTGAATGTGCGCGGGAGGCCCATTCCACCGGTGACGAACTGGTATGGCGACTGGAGCAGCAACACCCGCGCCTGGTTAATTGGGCGCAACCTGCCCGGGATGCGGGCGCTGGATATTCTGCGGGCGGTGGACTATCTGGAATCGCGGCCGGATGTGGATGCGAAACAGATTGGCGCTGTCGCGAGTGAAGTACCCGGTATCTGGGTTTTGCTGGCAGCGGCCATCGATACTCGGATTTCGTCCGTGTACCTGGACCGTACTCCTCATAGCATTCAACTGGCGCTAAATGGACCGTTGCACCAGAACCTGCATGATGCGGCGCTGCCGGGCTTTGCGCTGCACTGGGACCTTTCCAGTCTGGTTACGGCGATGAAAGGCCGCAAGTTGGTTTGGA
>JANXXV010000683.1 GCA_025350445.1 Bryobacteraceae bacterium
CTTCAATCGTCAGATCTTCGTGCAAAACATCTTTCTGCGGAACCAGCGCGATGCTCTGCTTCAGCGCCTGGAAATTGGAATACAGGCTCACGCCGTTCAGGTAGACCTGTCCACTGTCGGCGGGCTTGCGCGCGCTCAATGCCTGCATCAGCGTAGATTTTCCAGAGCCGCTCGATCCCAATATGCAGACAAATTCCCCCGGCTCCACCACCATAGTCAAGTCATCCAGAATGCGCGTCGCTTTCCCATCCGCGTGCGACCGTACCGTACGCATCAGATTACGCGCCACCACGCGAAGGTTCCCCTGGCGCGAGGATTGCGTCAAACCCCAACCATTGAACGTGAACGAATAAGGGCCGATATCTATCCGGTCCGATGCGCGCACTTCGCGGTACGCGGTGATCCGTTCCCCGTTGACGAAGGTACCGTTGCTGCTTCCCAGATCGCGCAGAAACACTTTCTCGCCGCTGACCCTCGCTTCAGCGTGTTTTCGCGACACCCGCGGGTGGTCCAGAATGATGCCCGCCTCTCCCGGATCGCGGCCGATGATGGCATTGCGATCCAGCCGGATCTCGCCCGCGTGATGAATGGCGCTCATCTCGTCGCGAAAGTTGCCGACAACGGTAGCCTTCGGACCCTCGACAAACAGCTCGGGAACAATCGGATCCGGCGCCGCGCGGGTTTCGGGCGGCAAATTCGGAACCGACGGATTCACCGCAAACCGGGTGCGCACGCCCTGGCTCCCAACAGTGGCAGTTGCCTCCCGTTCCAAAAAAATTACAGTAGTGCTTCCGCACGTAATCCTGTCGTCGTGTTGCAATATTTCCGGCTGCTGTACGGGAATCCCATTCCGCAGCGTGGGAACGCTGCGCGATAGCGGTTCCAGGGCATACTTTCCGTCGCGCCCGCTAACCGAAAACTGCAACCGTGAGCACGTCAGATCGGGAATTGGAATCGCGGCGGAAGCGTCTCGCCCAACCACGCAGGGCTTCCCCTCGAACCGCTCAAGCGAAACAAGCTGCTTCAATTCCGGCAGGTATAAGGCGGGATATTTCTCCATCACGAACTCTCACGGCGTCGCATTCGTATCCCAAACGTTGAGTCGAACTTCAGTTGGCTTTACCACCATCTGATAGACAACACCTTCCCGCACCCGGAACTCATCTGCCGGGTAAACACCAGAGTCGAGCGGAATGTCCGAAATCTGCACCAGACTTTGACCTTGCGCGGAATACTTCCGGATAGTTCTTCGTACGTCCACCCGGTCGCCGGAGCTGGCGGACTCAATCGCTACATAAGTACGATTGCGGGAATCCGAGCCCAGCCGCTGGATGGAAACCATGCTTTCCCCGGGCGCTTCAAAACGAATTGCGATGGGTGCCACTTCACTTCCCGGGCGCGCCACCGCGCTAACCGCCGCGTTTTGCGTGTCGAGAAGTTTCGCCGTGCCCGCATCCATCGCATCGGGATCGGGATCCGAAGCCGCCGCCAGTCGAGGCGCTTTGTATTGGCCCGCACCGTCCGATTCAAAAATGTATCGAAGCCCGCTTTGATGACGGACCACGCTCAGCGCATTGTTCGGAAGAACCCGCAGCCGTTCCGCCGAGACAAAGATTTGCAGCTCGAACCGGTAGCGGCCCGCCGCATCGTAGAAAACAATCCGCTTCCGCAGCGGGTCGCTGATCACAAAGCCGCCATCGGGCAATACATCAAAGCTGGATGGCCCTTCCGCCTCTTCATCCTCGCCGCCTTCGGACAGTGTCAAAATGGCGGATTCGGCCGGAGCCGTGGACGGATCAGCCACCATCCGCGCCGCAATAGAGATAGTACGCGTTAACGAAACTGCTTGAGCCACTGTCGGCGCAGTCTTGGCCGGACTGGCGTCAGGAGCGCTCGGGCGGCTGGAACAACCGATCCAAAACGCAGAGCAACATGCCAAGCCAAGAAGACTCGCCCTCGAATTCCGCTTCATGGGTCCGTCAGGCTGTTGAACTGAACCGCATGATATCCATTCAAACGCGACCAGGACAGCTTGTCGTTTCGGATCACGCGGCCCGCGGATCCGGAAGCTTCGTAGACGATCGGGCCTCCATCGGGTCGATAACCGGCGAACAGCACAATATGCGAACCAGGCTTATTCAGCGCATCGCCGGGTTTCAATCCGTTGTAAAGATTTCGCGCGCTACGAGTGCTCATCACATCCATGGTGGCCGTGGAAAAGTTATGTCCGCCCTGTCTCCGGCCCCAACAGTAAGCGACAAATCCCGAACAGTCTATGCCAGCCGTACAAGTTGCAACGCCGTGTCTTTTATGAGAACCGGCCCCAAGACCCTTATGCAATTTGCGTTCGAACTCCTGCGGACTATCGAAGCCGCCCCAATTGTAGGGAAGGCCCGTCACCTGTTCGTTCGATTGCCAATCTGAAACGTACGCCGCACTCCGGACGCAAGGGGCGCGCAGATTGGCGTCGCCGCATTTCCAAGTGAATTGAGAAAGCGCCGCCGCGGTCTGCATCACTTCCGCCCTGCTGACCGTGCCGCCACTCGCTGGAACTGGAACGGGAACTGGAACTGGAACCACTAGTGCAGTCTTCACATTCTTCGCCACCGCCGGCGGTTGCAATTGCACCTTTGGTTGCGGCGCGGTACTCGGCTTGGCCGGATCGGGAACCGCAGGGTTCACGCTCGGAGACGGTGACGGAACGCCAGCCGGCACAATCGCCGGAGCGGCAATGGCCGGCGCCGCCGGAACAACCCCGGCACTCCGGTATATCCAGACCATAAATCCCAACCCTATGCCGATACCCACGGCGCTGGCCGAGTAAACAATCGGTATCAGCCAGTGCGCCCCCTTGGACGAGGATTCCTCACGCGCAACCGCCTCATCCCCCTTTTCTATTTTCCCGATAGTTTCAATCGGCCGCGCCTCCGCCAACGCGCTGGCTGACTGCACACGCTTTTTTGGATCGGGCTCCAACAGCGGCAAAATTTCAGCTTGCAACGCTTGCGGCACGTTCGGCGGAATCCGCGGCTTCACTTTCCGAAGCTCAACAGCTTCGTAGAAAGTCTGCCCCATGGGAATCGGCGCGCCGCTCGCCGCCTCAGCCAGCACAAGTCCCAGACTATAGATGTCCGACCGGTGGTCCACCTTGCCGCCGAAGAGTCCGAATTGCTCAGGCGATGCGTACGCCAGCTTGCCCTTGAAGTCGCCAACCATCGTCTGCCCGGGCACCGCCGCCACCGCGGCAACACCGAAGTCGATCAGCTTCGCTTCCTCAGCCCGTCCATTGGGCAGAATAATATTCCCCGGTGAAATATCGCGATGGACAACGCCCAGCGCATGCGCCGCCGCCAGTCCGGAGGCGATCCGTTGCAACAGCGCTCGTGTCTCCTGTGTACTAATCGGCCCATCCTTCAGAACCTCTTCCAGAGACGGTCCCTGCACCAACTCCATAATCAAATAGATGTGCCCGTCTTCCTCAAGCAAATCATGGCACCGCACCACCGCATCATGGTGGATTTCCATCAGCGCGTGCGCTTCCCGAACAAAGAGCTTCTCCATGTTCGGATCCGCCAAAAGATCGGGCCGGATCACCTTGATGGCACGCAGCGTAGAGAGCTGCTTGTGCCTCGCCCGGTATACCCACCCCATCCCGCCGCCACCCAGCACTCCCTCCACTTCGTACACGCCGAATAGAGTGGTCCCGGTGGGTATTTTTGTATCGCTCCTCTGTTTTCCCGCAGGCTGCGGTCC